>CAVCCB010000030.1:0-18715 GCA_963600595.1 Subdoligranulum sp. APC924/74
CGGCATACGGATGCAGCAACTGGAAGACCGGCTGCACCTACCGCCAGCCGTTCTAACTGATAACGATAACGATAACAGTTCTACTTTCGGAAGTTCCGAAAGAAGGGAAGTTAAGGGGAGTTAAGTGAAGTTATCGCTCTCTGCGAGAGCTTGGGAAGTTAAGGGACAATAGTCTTATTGCTGAGTATTCTCCCCCAAGAGAGAAGAACGAAGAGTGAAGAGTGAAGAATTCAATTGCCAAAGCTGTTGTCATTTAACTTCTCTAACTTCCCTTAACTTCTTTAACTTCCAAAATCCCTCTAACTCCCCCACATCCGAAACTTGAATAACAATAACAGTTCGATTTTCCTGGCGGTACTTAATATCTGGCACGGGCATCCATTACCACGTTATAGCCCCATACGGCAACGAGGGTGGTGATGCCTGCCAGCAACATGGGAATATTGACTGACATATGGGAAAGGGCATTCGCCATGTGCGGCAACTGACGGGCAAAAGCCAGCAGCAGCTCCATCTTGAGGGCAGAAAGCACGTCCAGGATTCTCCCCCATCCGTTCTCCACGACAAATGCAGAGGCTCCCAGGAGCAGGCAGAGCGTCAGCCATATCTGCTCCAGACGGGCATGCTTCCTCACAGGCAAGGACGCCATCACCTTCTGGGAGAAGCCGTCATCCGGCACCTCCACACGGCAATCGGCGAAAAACGACTGAAGCAGCTTCTCGTCACCGTCATCCGACAGCCATTCGTTTTCTATCTTGTTATCGGTCATAACCATTTTGTTTTAAATAACTTGCAAGTTTCTTCTTTCCCCGTGAGAGATGCGACTTGACGGTGCCTTGCGCCATCCCCGTCACCTCCACGATATTGTCTATGGAGAGTCCGTCCATCAGCTGCAGCGTGATGCACGAACGTTCGTCCTCACTGAGCACCCCGAGCGCCTTCACGAGGTCCATCCTCAGGATGCCGTTGCCCGCCTGGGCATTCTGTCGCGCCACGGCAGGCGTGTCGATGTCCTGCGTCACCCGATGGCTCCTCACATAGTCGTACCACACATTGTAGGCGATGCGGTAGAGCCAGGTGGAGAATGCCGACTTGCCCTGGAAGCCCCCCACATGGGTATACGCCTTGACAAAGGTGTCCTGCGCCAAGTCGTCGCTCAGCTGACCGTCTCCCAGCGTCTGATGCAGGAAGAAGGCACGAATGGGTGACTGGTATCTCCTGACGAGCAAGTCAAAAGCCTTGTTGTCATGAAACACAGCCACCTTCGTAACGAGAGAGATATCGGTCAACTTTTCCACCTTACTATATATAACAGAGGGTTATTCAGTTCTGTCCTGACGTTTTTTCAGATACTCCTTGATTGCCGGCAATGCGCCGATAACCGCCTGACCCAAGCCATAGAGAAGCACCAGGGCACCGATGCCCGCAAGGAAGTCGGAGTCCCATATCATGAACATGACGCAGAGTCCGGCACCCAGGAAGGCGTTGCGCAAGCCCCGCTTCACGAGATACTCGTCGCTCTGCCTGTCTATGCCCTTCTCACTCTCGGGGATGGGCTGGCCCTTCTCCATCGCCATCTCAGCCAGCCGCACCCTGTCGTCATGACGGCGCATGAGCAGACGGATAAGCAGGAAGAGGAGGATGAAGGGCGACAATATCAGCAGCAAGCCAAACACCAGGCAGAGGATGCAAATGACCACCATGCCGCCCGTGCCGAACACATTGCCTAAAAAATCGAACGGGTCGCTGTAATGAGTCAGGCTGTACTTGGAGTACTGCGAGTCATCTTCATCGGCATCATCATCGTCAGAAGACGCAACAGCCGTTGACGTATCTGCACTCGTGGTATCAGAGAATGCCTCGATACCCTGCGGTTGGTAACGGTGCTTGGGGGCGGAAGCTGCATTGGAGTACGACAGGCTTCCTGTCGCCAAAGTCAGCATGATTGCGAATAGTATTTTCTTCATATTCTTCTTGTTTTTTGATTAATTTCTGTCCGTTAGACGCATATTGTGCCCATTTAGTTGCAAAGGAACAAAATATTTTTTACTTTTGCAAAAGTTTTCCCCACAAAACATGGGGGCTATGATGTTTCATCATCAAAAAAGAGCAAGTTTCACCATCATAAGAAGTAACAGAGAACAATGACATTACCGATAGAATTCAGCGAGTACACCCGAAACCTGATGGGCGGGGAACTCTTTGGCAAATATCTCCGGGCATTGGAGGAAGACGCTCCCACGAGCATCCGCCTCAATCCCTTCAAGTGCCCCGAGGGCACGACTGTCAACCCAGCCGTCAGCCGGGAAGTGACGGAAGTGCCCTGGTGCCCTTCCACGGGCAGATACATCACGGAACGGCCCAACTTCACCTTCGACCCCCTGCTCCATGCCGGACTGTATTATGTGCAGGAAGCCGCTTCGATGATGGTGGACCTGGTCATCAGACAGTTGGTTCACCAACCCGTCTGCATGCTCGACCTGTGCGCCGCCCCGGGAGGGAAGTCCACCGCCCTGCGTGCCGCCCTGCCCGAGGGGAGTCTGCTCTTCAGCAACGAGCCGATGAAACTGCGTGCACAGATTCTGTCGGAGAACATCCAGAAGTTCGGGCATCCCGATGTCATCGTCACCAACAACTATCCCGCCGACTACAGGAAAGCGAAGATGGAGTTTGACATCATCCTCGCCGACGTGCCCTGTTCGGGCGAGGGAATGTTCAGGAAGGACGAAGGGGCAATCAAGGAATGGAGCGTGCAGAACGTGGACAAGTGCCGGCACCTGCAACGGGAAATCATCTCCGACATCTGGGGATGCCTGAAGCCCGGAGGCCATCTCATCTACTCCACCTGCACCTTCAACGCCCATGAGGACGAGGAGAACGTGGCTTGGATAGCAGAGGAACTGGGAGCAAAATTCGTGGAGCCGGACATAGAGGAAGGCTGGAACATCACGGGAAGCCTCATCGGCGAGCATCCCGTATGCCGCTTCATCCCGGGAAAGACTTCCGGCGAAGGTCTGTTCATGGCAGTATTGCAGAAAGACGGAGAGGCAGACACCGAACCATGGGAAGACAGGAAAAAAGACAAAAAAGGGAAAAAGGGAAAGGCAGACAAGAAAGCCAACAGGCAGCCCTCCATGAGCATTCCCGCACACTGGCTGAAAGAAGACCAACCGATGACACCGGCGACGATGAACGACTGTCTCTACGCCATCCCCGAAAGATGGTGCGCCACCTTCGACGAGGCTGTAAAGGGTCTGAAGGTCATCCATGCCGGAGTCAAAGTGGGACAACAAAAGGGAAAAGACCTCATCCCCGACCAGAGCCTTGCCCTTTCCACCTTATTATATAAGGAAAGTTTCCCGAAGGCAGACCTCAGCTATGCAGAGGCAGTGCGCTTCCTGCGCAAGGAGTCCGTCACCCTTCCCGAGGGAACACCCTGCGGCTTCGTGCTGGTCACCTACCGGGGCATCCCATTGGGATGGGAGAAGAACATCGGCAACAGGGCAAACAACCTCTACCCCCAAGAATGGAAAATCAAGAGTACCCACATCCCCGAGGGAGACAACAACATCCTGACATGGTAATCAGCATCATCGCCTGTATCGACCGGGGCGGAGCCATCGGATACCGGAACCGTCTGCTCTATCACATCCCGGAAGACCTGCACCGTTTCCGTGACCTGACAACGGGCCACACCATCATCATGGGAAGGAACACCTACGATTCCCTCCCCCACGGTGCCCTGCCCCACCGCCGCAACATCGTGCTCACGAGGTCACGGAAAGAGATAAGCGGATGCGAGACCTACCCGTCGCTGGAAGAAGCCCTCGACCAATGCCAGGAAGAGGGGGAAATTTTCATCATCGGCGGAGAGAGCGTCTATCGGCAGAGCATTGACATGGCTTCAAGGCTCTACCTGACGGTGGTGGAAGACACGTCAAAAAAAGCTGACGCCTTCTTCCCATCCCTTGATTCCATGCGGTGGGAAACAGAATATGAAGAAAAACATGTCTGCGGCAACATACAATATACATACAGAAACCTCCGCAGGCATGAATAAATAGCGGAATTTTGTTATGGTCAGGTAGCAATAACTACCTTTAAACACTGAAATGTCAGTTTTTACCCCTAAAATAATAGATATTGCACCGAAAGAAAAGTAAATAAACGTATCTTTGCAACAGAAAAAAACAAAGGCGTTGAGAAACGCGGATTATCATCTTTTACTTATACAATATATATTAGAAAAGAAAAGAGCCAAATTGCTGATGCAACTTGGCTCTCTTCGTTTTAATATATAAACCACATTCTGTTGTCTATACTGGCTTCCTGCTATGGCTCACTCCTCATCATCCAGTTCGTCTGAAGAAATGTCTGCCAAGGGCAGCTGGCGGTTGATGGCAGCATTGAAGGAAATGATCGTCTCACTGCGTGACAAGCCCAACGGCTGCAGCTTGTCATGGATAATCTGCAGCAGGTGATGGTTGTTGGAGGCATAGATCTTGATGAACATATCCATGCCGCCCGTGGTATAGTGACACTCCACCACCTCAGGAATCTTCTTCAGCTCCTCCACTACCCTGTCAAAATTCTCGGGATCCTTGAGGTACAGTCCCACATAGGCACAGGTCTCATAGCCCACCTTCTCGGGGTCAATGATAAACTGGGAGCCTTTGATGATACCGAGATTGGTCAGCTTTGCCACACGCTGGTGAATGGCGGCACCACTCACATTGCAGGCACGCGCCACCTCCAAAAATGGAATACGGGCATCCTGGGAAATCAGTCTCAGGATCTGTCTATCCAATGAATCTAATATTTGTTTCGACATAATAATATTAATTTACGTGCAAAGTTAGCATTTTTCCGCAACAATAGCAATTTTTTGCGCAAAATAAATTATAAATTAATATTATTTTCCCTTTTCTACGGCAGAATAATTGATGCGCAGCACCTTGGCTTGGCGCAAAGCCTGCTTCACGTCAGTGATGACACCCATCTTCGTATTCCGGTCTGCCTTGACGGAAACCGTCATCAGCTTCAAGTCCTCGGGCGACATACGCTGCTTCTCGGCAAGCACGTAGTCCATCACCTCGGGGGCAGTGGCAAACTTGTCATTGAGCTGGATGCGCGACTCCTTGCCATATTTGCCCTGAAGTTCTTTGGTGGGCGCACCGATGTAGATATAGCTCACCGCCGATTTCTTGGTAAGCCGTGTGAGTTCCTTGCCTTCCGGCACCCTGCATTCCACCTTCAGGGTCACCTTCCTCATGTGGGTGACAATCATGAAGAAGAACAGGACAGAGAAAATCAAGTCGGGCAGAGATGCCGTGTTCAACTCCGGCACATCATGCTGCAAACGTCTGAACATACTCATTGCTCCCCTCCTTTCTTCTCCTCGGCATCCTGCCTGGCATTGGGGTCCTGCACGGTCATGGCATTGGCATAGGACTCGGTGATGCGCACAGGCAGAGCCTCACGCACCAAGTCTTTCTTCTGACTGTTCAGCGATGCATACCGCTTCCCGTATTTCTTTCGGGCATAGCCGTCGCGCAGTTCGCCATAAGCCTGCATCAGCTGGTCTTGTATCTGAAAATAATGATTATAGTCGGCATCACGGTCGCTCTCTATGGAAATGACATGATTCTTCCCCACCTTTTGCACGAAGCGCACAGCCTCCTCCTTGAGATGCCGCAAGTCAGCAGGACGGTCATTCACCATGAGTTTGCCACCCGCCATCAGATGCAGAGCCATCAGATGGGATTTCTCCACATTTGCCGCCTGTGCCTCTTTCTTCTGGGGAGCAGGGAGCTGGCGTGACAAGCCCTTGTCCACATCCATCGACGTGGTGACAAGGAAGAATATCAGCAACATAAAGGATATGTCGGCTGTGGAAGTCGTATTCAACCCGGGTACTTCGTGTTGCTTACGCTGGATAATCATGGTTTCTTTTCCTTTCTGACATACTTGGTGGCACCATACAGGACAGCCGCCACACCCACCGCCAACAGGGCGACAGAGGTAAGGACAAACATATCCGAGGCCTTTGTCCAGAACCAGTCACCGTAGGTCTCGCCATTGATGAGCATGGGGGCGGAAGAGCCGCAGACGAAAGTAAGGACGAGCAGGAACAGTGTGCCCAACCAGGTGGAGCGGAATATCCTGCCAGCAGGAATACCGTTGGAGCGTTCAGCCTCCTTGCCCGCATACCTGTTGGCCTTGAGCACGGCAACTACCGCCACCACAATGGCTATCAGCAAGAAAGTCCACATCAAGCCTATCAGCACATCCGTAAACAAAGGCGCATTGAAATCGGGGTTCTCGTCGAAAGGCATGTCATAGCCAATCAAGAAGAACAAACCGAACACCAACACAGACAATGCAATCAACACATAAAAGACGCGCTGTGAGATTTTCTCGGCAGACCAGCTTCTGATATCTTTAATCTTCATCCTTACGTTTAGCGATAATGTCCATCAAAGCGATGGCAGACTCCTCCATCTGACTGGTGATATGCTCAATCTTGGAGAGGATGTAATTATAGAACACCTGCAGGATCAAGGCAACGATGATACCGAAGATGGTGGTAATCAAAGCCACCTTCATACCCGAAGCCACGATGGTGGGACTGATGTCTCCTGCCTGCTGGATCTGGTCGAACGCCATCACCATACCGATCACCGTTCCCAGGAATCCGAGGGAAGGCGCCATGGCAATGAAAAGTCTGATCCAAGAGCAACCTTTCTCCAGGTTGGCGGCCTGCACGGAGCCATAGCTTGCCACGGAGCGCTCGATGTCCTCCAAGCTGCCCTGGATGCGCATCAAGCCCTGGTAACAAATCGAAGCAACCGGACCACGGGTGTTGCGGCACAAGTCCTTCGCGCCCTCCACGTCATCCCGGTTCACCTTCTCGTCGATGTCCTGCATCAACTTCTTGGCATTGATCTCGGAGAGGCTCAGATAGATGATACGCTCAATGCAGAAAGCCAAGCCCACAATCAAGGCGATGGCAACGAGCGACATGAATCCGGCATTACCCTCAATAAACTTTGTCTTTAGTGCTTGATGGAACCCCATCGTTTCTTCCTGCGCCATCATGGGCATTGAAGAACTGATGATGATGAATATAAATATTGCGAAACGCGCAATAACTGTATTTTTCCTCATATACATTAGCTATATGTTGCGGAAAGGATAGGATTCGAACCTACGATTCCCTTTAGGGGAATACACGCTTTCCAGGCGTGCCTCTTCAACCACTCGAGCACCTTTCCTAATCAGGTCTTGCAATCTGGAGTGCAAAAGTATTGCTTTTTATTCAGATAACCATAGAATCGTCCCACTTTTTAAAGTTCTTTAAGGAAAAAGGCCGCTTTCTACACCCGATTCCCGCCCTTTAGCGAAGATTTGCACCAAATATCCTTTCCACATTCCCATTGGTCCTTGCGGCAAGTTCCTCCTCACTGACCCCATAGGCAACCGCTAAGGTCTTCAGGACATCCACCACGAAAGCACTCTCGTTGCGCTTGCCGCGATGGGGGACAGGAGCCATATAGGGACTGTCGGTCTCCAACACCAGCCGGTCAAGAGGCACTACTGCCGGCAAGTCCTCACGCAGGTGACTGCTCTTGAAGGTGGACACTCCGCCCACTCCCAAGACAAACTTGTCGAACGTGAGCAGTTCCTCCGCCTCTCTCCGGTTGCCCGTGAAGCAATGGAACACACCGCCCGGCAACTCTTTCTCATACTGGCGCAGGAGATGCACCATCTCGTTCTGGCCTTTCCGGCAATGTATCATCAGGGGCAAGCGTGTCTCCACCGACCATCTCACCTGTTCCTCGAAAGCCTCCAACTGCTCCTTCTCGAACTCCCGGCTCCAGTAATAGTCCAGTCCCACCTCACCGATGGCGATGAAGTCCTGACAACCGTCCATCATCGTCCTCAGTCCGGCAAGCTGTTCCTTCCAGTCAGCCCTCACCTCCTCGGGATGCAAACCCACCATGGGATAGGCATAGCCCGGATATTCCCGGCTCAGTGCCAGGACGGCACGGGCGGTCTTCACGTCGATGGCAGGCAGGAACACCCTGCCCACCCCGGCTTCCCTGGCACGGGCGAAAACCTCCGCCCTGTCCCCGTCAAACTCCTCCGCATCCAAATGGGTATGCGTATCTGTCACATTTATCATCTCAATACTGTCTTTTCATCATGTTCCGGGCATAGCGTCGCAGTTCTTCCTTTCGGGAAGCCTCCACCTGCACAGCGTCCAGGTATCTCTCGCTCTGCCCGAAATAATAGGCAATCTTGTTCTGCGCCATCTTGTCTATACCTATTTCATTATACAGGCGAGTAACCGCCTCCACCTTCTCCTTGCGGTCGAAGTCCTTGGCATTGACCCAGCGCTGGAGTTCCTTGAGCTGCTCTGCATTGGCATGGTTGAAGGCATTGATCAGCATAAACGTCTTCTTGTTGGACACGATGTCTCCTCCGATTTCCTTTCCGAAGACCTCCGTGTCGCCATACACGTCCAGATAATCATCCTGCAACTGGAACGCCAATCCTATCTGTTCGCCGAAATGGTAGAGATTGTCGGCATCCTCAGGGGAGGCATCTGCCAAGACGGCACCTATCTTCAGGGCGCAGGCGAGAAGCACACTGGTCTTCAGGCGGATCATCTCTATATATTCCTCTTCCTTCACATCATTGCGATGTTCAAACTCCATGTCGTACTGCTGTCCCTCACCAATCTCCAGGGCTGTGGTGGTGAAGAGGCGGAGCACCTCGGGAAGATGCTTTCCGTCACACTGTGCCATGCGTTCATAGGCGAGCACCAGCATGGAGTCGCCGGAAAGGACAGCCGTATTGGCATCCCATTTCTTGTGGACCGTCTGATGCCCACGGCGAAGGTCAGCCTGGTCCATCAAGTCGTCATGCAGCAACGTATAGTTGTGGTACGTCTCCAGGGCGACGGCGTTCATCAGTATCTTCTCGGGGTCTTCCTTGAAGAGGTTGTATGACAAGAGCATCAGGATGGGACGTATGCGCTTCCCGCCCATGGAAAGTACATACTTGATGGGTTCGTAAAGAGAATAAGGTTTCCTTTCGTAAGGCAGGTTCGCCAGGAAATCGTTCACCTTGCCTAAAAGTTCGTCTGCTGTCAACATGGTTGCTTATCTTTTTTTTAAAGTTTGAATACTATTGGAACTGCTATCATCGTGCGGCACACCTTGTTGTGGTCCATGCCCGGTTTCCACTTGGGCATCATTCTCATCACCCGCAAGGCTTCCTTGTCGAGGGCGGGGTCTACAGAGGTGCTGAGTTTCACGTCAGCCACGGCTCCGTCCTTGTTGACGATAAACGACACCACCACCGTGCCCTGTATCTTGTTCTGCTGTGCCGCAGAGGGATATTTCAGATTTTTCGTCAGCCATTGCATGAATGCCGACCAACCGCCGGGGAACTCGGGGATCTTCTGCACGATGGTAAAGTTGATGGGAGCCTCGCTCAAGGCATCGGGATTGGCATTGTCGACCGGAGTCTCGGGTGCAGCCTCCTGCACGTTGGCTCCTTCCACGGCACCTTTTCCGTCACCTATCACCAGTTCGCTGGTGGTGGTGCTCACCTTCTGTACCGCCTCCTGCGGTTTTTCCACCGCCTTCACCTCCTGGGTGATTGCCTTCGGGGCGGGTTGGGAGGCAGCCTCAGCAGACACCATATCCTTCTGGTCCTTGGGGATGGACATCTCCAGGTCTTGCGACAAGTCCTCGAAAACATCCGCCATGCTCTCCACTTCGCCAGGGGAACTCGTGTATTGAAGTCCCACGAAAATCACCGAGAAGGCAAGGATAAGCCCCAGCAGGAAAAAGGAAACCCGCTTGTCTTCCAATTGTGCGCTATCTGATTTTTTAATTTCCACGACTCGATTTTCTCTATGTTTTTGCGGTCTGAAAAGCCGCATATTTCGAATAAGTTTCGTTCTTTTCCAAGAAAACAATGCAAATATACGTCTTATTCTTGAAAAAAGCAGTATCTTTGCGCAAGAATTTTAAGATTTAAGTGAAAAAAGTTGGATTTTTAAAAATATTTCAGCAATGAGAAAGATTACAATAGCTATAGACGGTTACTCATCATGCGGCAAAAGCACCATGGCGAAGAACCTCGCAAAGGAAATCGGATACATCTACGTGGACACGGGGGCAATGTACAGAAGCGTGACCTTGTACGCCCTGCGCCACCGGCTCTTCCTGCCCGACGGGAAGGTGGACGTGGAGGGACTTGGCAAGGAGATGCCCCACATCCACATCTCTTTCAAGGTGAACACGGAAACGGGGCGTCCCGACTGCTACCTCAACGGTGAGCTGGTGGAAAAGGAAATCCGCTCGCTGGAGGTCTCCAGCCACGTCAGCCCCATCGCTGCAATCCCCTTCGTCAGGGAAGCTCTGGTGAAACAACAGCAGGAGATGGGCGAAGGCAAGGGCATCGTCATGGACGGAAGGGACATCGGCACGACGGTGTTTCCCAACGCAGAACTGAAGATTTTCGTCACTGCCGATGCCAGGGTGAGGGCACAACGCCGCTATGACGAGCTGAAGGCCAAGGAGATGCCTGCCAACTTCGAGGACATCCTGAAGAACGTGGAGGAGCGCGACTACATCGACACCCACCGCGAAGTGTCTCCGCTGAGAAAAGCTGACGATGCCATCGTCTTGGACAACAGTCACATGACGATACCCGAACAGCAGGCTTGGCTCTACGACTTATACGAGAAAGCCTTGTCCTTTTAAAAGGCCTTTTTACCTTTAAAAGTGATAACGATAACGATAACAGTTCGATTTTCCTGGTCTCCATAAGGAAAGAAGGCCCCTGTTGTAAACAAACGTTAAACGAATGTTTTTTGCAGAAGAAAATCTTCGCTTCGTTGAAAACAATTTGGGGAAGCTGTATATTTTTTGTACATTTGCATCATAAACGACAAGGTAGTAATGATATAGATTATAAATTTTGAGTTAATTACTGTTTTTTGAAGGTGGCAAGTCTTCGGGAGAAGATTTACCACCTGTTTTTTGACATTACCCTTCGTTAGACTTTCTCTTGTCCCAACTCCCTGAAGACATGGTCCCTGCACTCTTCCATCAACCACTTGGGCGTACTTGTCGCACCACAGATGCCTACGGTATTTGCGCCCCGCAGCCATTCCATGTCGATTTCCCCGGCACTCTCTATCAGATGGCTGTTGGCGTTGACGCTCTTGCACTCATTGAACAACACCTTGCCATTGGAACTCTTTCGCCCACAGACGAAGAGAATCAAGTCGTGCTTGGATGCAAAGTTGGCGATGTTGGGCATACGGTTCGCCACCTGCCGACAGATGGTGTCAGAACTCTTGAACGTGGCACCTTCGGCAATATGGCTCTGACAGTAGTTGATGATGCGGTGGAACTCGTCAAGACTCTTTGTGGTCTGGGAATAGAGATAGATATCGCGCGTGAAGTCGAGACGTTTTACGTCCTCGAACTTCTCGATTACGATAGCCTTGCTATGCGTCTGGCCCACCAGTCCCAACACCTCCGCATGACCGTTCTTTCCGAAGATGACGATCTGCGAGTCAGGATGGTCGGCATATTGTCTCTTGATGCGTTTCTGCAACTGCAACACCACAGGACAGGTGGCATCGATGATTTCTATCCCATTGCGCTCAGCCATCAGGTAGGTCTCCGGCGGTTCGCCGTGGGCACGAAGGAGCACCTTCACACCATGCAACTCCTTCATCTCGTCATGGTTGATGGTGGTGAGCCCTGACTGGTGCAGCCTTTCCACCTCCATACCGTTGTGGACAATGTCACCCAGGCAATAGAGCTTGCCACCCTTCGCCAATTCTTCCTCCGCCTTCTTGATGGCTGTGGTCACGCCGAAGCAGAAACCGCTTCCGTTGTCTATTTCTATCTGCACGATAAATTAATTAATAATTAAGAATTAATAATTAAGAATTAAGAGACAAAGCACTTGAATTCTTCACTCTTCACTTCACCAGTATCTTCACCACCACCTTGGCATTGTCAGGATCGTTGGTGATCATGAGGATGCGCGGTTTCTTGGAACGTGCCTTGCGAAGGTCTGAAGCCACAGCCGTCACTTTCATCTTGACGGTCTCTCCAGGCTGTATCTTGCTCTTCTTGAGCGATACGTGCAAGCCTATCGTGAACACCTGCATCTTCCGGATGTCCAACACCGTCTTTCCAGTGTTGGTAACGAGTATCTCACCTTTCAACTTTTTCTTGCTGCCGAAGTTTCCCAGGTCGAGTTCTGTTGTGGACAACGAGATTTTCGGTGCCTGCAGACGCTTTTCATCGGTCATATTCTCAAAGCCGGGCAAGAGTACTGCCGAGACGGAGATTTCCTTGTCTGCCGCCACCTTTTCACCGGGACGTGAGCCCAGATAGACGGAAGTCTGGTTCAATCCCAGCTCGCGCAACTTGCGGGAGTCAAGGGTGATGCTCACCACACCACCGTGGCGGGGTGCCAACTTGGACGGTGACACCTGCGCAGAGAGATAATTGGGCAGGTGCATAACCACCGGCTCCATCACCCGGTCTGTGGGATTGAAGATGTGGATGCGCTGCACGGGACGGTCGCCACGGTTGACATCATCGAACTCTATGTCTTGGCTGTCAGCCTTCAGGTCGCCCAGCAAGCAGTCGTAGTTGCCGGCGAAATCTGTCACCTGCTCCACCACCTTGCCCCTCATGGTCAGCATGAAGGGAGCTTTTGAGTCATTGGCATAGAGTCCTATCTGCTTGATAAACGTACCCATCTGCTTGGCGTCATAGGTAGCCTTCACGACAAAGCTGTCGCCCGGAGCAATGCTCCCCTTGGGATATTCCACAGACGTGCATCCGCAACTTTTTCTTACGGTGTTGATCAGCAAAGTCTTGCCGCCCTCGTTCTTGAGCTGGAACTCTGCCACCACGGGCTTTCTGAAAAGCACCTGTCCGCAGTCCACCGTCTCATGCTGTGTGGTGATCTGCTGCGCCGATGCCGTCAACGCCATCAGGGATGACAGCATCAGGATATTCATTTTCTTATCTAAGGTTTTCATATTCACTTGTATTTTTGTTGTTATTTGACATTCAATGTATAGGCATCCGTATGCCCGCCGAACTCAGGACTGTAGGTACACTGTGCGGTGCAAGTGCCCGAATGGTAATCGCCCTGTCTGTCTACATAATATTCGGTGGAGACAATGTGTCTGCCTTTATTTAAACGATTAAAATAGTAATTTGTTGTATTGTCACGCGGAGAAATGTAATATTCCCCCTCTATGCAACCGCTCAACTGGCTGACGGGTTCCAGACAGGCTGCCCGCTTGTCTGTCACCTGGACGAAGTCATAGTCCCTGTCTGCAACGATTTCGAGGGTAACCTTGACCTTGGCTCCAACTTTCACGTTCTCGTCACAAGCCACCTTGCGGACAATCCTGATACCCGACTCAGCGGAAGCCACCTCAGAAGAGGATTGCTCCAACTGGGCATATACAGCTCCCCAACTGGTGCCGTCGCTTTTCTTGTCAACGGAGAATGATTTCGGCATTCCCTGTCGGGTAGTCTTTACATATCCCGTCTTGGCTGTAGTCTCAGGCATTTCCAAGGTTTTCCCGTCGAGTTTGAAACTGGGCTTCCCGGAAGATGCCTCCAGCACCTGTTCGTTTCCATTCAGGAACGCATATACGGCGTTGACCGTGTTCACAGGAGTATCCCATGCCTGGGTGCGTTTCGACTGCAAGAGCCACAGTTGCATCTCGCTGATTTCCTGTGCCATCTTGTCGGCGGAAAGCATCTGCATGGCTTCGATGGCTGCCACCTGGGTGGGTATCCTATAGTTTCTCCAACTGTAGTATGCCTTGCGTGTATCATAGTAGCGTCCCATCTCCGGCTTGTAGACAGTATACTCGTTGATACTCTGCAGGTATTCAGCAGCCTTCTTGCGATAGCCCTGCCTGCCTAACACCACAGCTGTGAGAGCCTTTCCGTAGATGGTGTAGTCGCAGGTCTTGTCTGCCAATTTCTTCACCAGATAGTCCACGTCGGCAGTGGCTGATGCGCCCATTTTTCTTCCGTCCAGCGACAGGATGTAGAGGTAGTTGACAGCCTCCTCACTGGGGCGCAGGTTCATTGCCTTTGCTTCCTTCTCTGCCTTCTTCATGTCTATCACCTCCTCGGCAACTTTCTTTTGCAGATAGTCCAATGCAGAGGTAAGCATGGAGGCTGTATTCTCCTGCACACCCACCATCCTGTTGAGCCTTGCCATCATCTCTGCCACTGCGGTGGTCATGTAACGGCTGCCCTGCATACCCTTCCACCAAGAGAAAGAGCCGTCACCGTTCTGCAAATCGCCCAACTTGGAGACTTGGGCAGAGAGGAGGCGGGTGTTCTGCGTCTCGTCAAAATCGCTGATATATTCCCTGAAGTGTCGGGTGATGCTATTGCTGTAGATAGCTGCCATCTGAGAGATGGCATTGTCTTCGTCAGGGTTAGCCACTGACGGCAGGGCTTGGATCATCAGCCACGCAGGATTGTCGGTATACTCTACGGTCACCTTTGCCTCCTTGCCATTCTTTACCCGCTTTCCTTCCTTGTCCAGGAAGAGACGGGTAAGGTCGTAGTCCTTCGTTCCCTTTTCGGTGAGGGTGAAGGGCAGGGTGTTGGTCACTGTCTCCCTGTTGCCCAACACGGGCAGATAGTGTTGTTCTCCGTCACTGTAGTCCCTGCCGGCAACCACCACCTTATTTATATATACGCCTTCCTTCAAGCCTTGCAGGTCGAAACCTACGGTAGTCGTACCGTTGGCATCAATGCTATATTTCTGCGTTTTCTGCCACACCACCTTATGGGTCTCCGGGTCAAGGAGCTGCATCCGTGCCGTACCCTCCACTTTCTTGTCGGAGGTATTGAGCACCTTTGCCACGACGGTTGCCTTGTCGCCCTCCCTGAGGAAGCGTGGCATATTGGGTTGCACCATGACGGTCTTCTTGGCGATTGCCTCACTTACCAAGGTTCCGTTGCGCATCTCCCCGTCATGCGCCAAGCCCATGAACTTCCATGTGGTGACACTCTCGGGCAGGGTGAACCTGATGGCGACATCGCCATTGTCATCCGACTCCAGCGCAGGATAGAAGAAAGCGGTCTCGTCCAGGTTCTCGCGCACCTGCACATTGTCCAATTCCTTACTTGTCTTGCCATCGGCCTCTTCGTCATCCAAACTGCGGTCTTCTGCCATCAGCACATTCGCATCCGCCTTCGCCAGACTGTACTTTTCGACAGAGGCGACTGTCTCCACTGTTTTTCCCATCATACCGCGCGTAAGATGGTACACACGGTTGCCAAACGTTCCGTCACCGAAGTACTTCATGGCGAAGTGATCCACCTCCAGTTCTTTCTCTGTGTAATGTTTTGCAGGATTGCTTCCTGCCAGGCTCCAGAGGTAATTTCCTGTGCGCAGGCTATTGGTCCAATTGCAGCTGGGCATACTGTTGTAGAACCCTAAGGAGAGACTCCAGTTGTTGGCACGCAACCTGTCGAGCGACTTGTCATAGAGTACGCTCATCAACTGTGCCTTGGCGGGTTTGCCGTCAGGTGTAGTGATGTTCAGTGTCCACTCCTCCTTCTGCCCGGGAACGAGACGGTTGCGGAAGGTCTTCCAGGTCACATTCAACTGCTTGTCGGGCAAGGGACGGGCGATGCTCATCGTGTTGGAATAGCACTTGCCTTCCTTCACAAAACTGTAGTCGAGCACAATGCCAGAGGCATATTCCTCCTTGTAGGTGAAGGGCAGGGTGACGATGCTGTCGGTCAAGTTCCAAGCACCCTTTTCAATCAGTTTGTCCCCGGCAATGATGGAGTATACGATGTATACGTCCTTCTCCGAACTTCCCACCTGCAGGTATACAGGCTTTCCGTCACGGGGGAACTGTCCGGAAGTCTGGTAGTACCAGTGCACAGTATGCTCCATCGGACGAGTATCCTTCATGCCGAACAGGGTTAATTTCTGTCGCAGGGTATCTTGCCCACAGATGGCTTCCAGCTCATGAACGCCAGACGCCAAGGTTATATGCTCCCTTATATTAATAGGTGTATTGCTGGCAGCACTCCCCCACTCGCCCTGGTCGATGCGATAGCGGACAGGTGCGGCAATCTCCATTCCGGCACTGTTACGGTAAGCGAAGGTGACTGTCTTCAAGCTGTCCGTCTCGATCCGCTTGGGCAGGTCAGTGCTGAAGGCGGTAGACTTGGTGCCCAACGGCAGACTCATCTCTCCCTCATGGCTCTCACCGCTAAGGTCGGTCACGACGGCTTGCACGTCGAAGCTATAGAAGCGTGCCCTGCGAAGGAAGCCGTCCTCTCTTTCAGAAGGAGTCGCCTCCAGCGGAATCTCCACGTCGAAGGTTCCGTCCTCGCGTGTCACGCCTGTCCCCTTCATGATTTTCCAATCTGCAGAACGGCTTCCCCACCACCAGAGTTGGTTACGGCGGGTCACAGTATACTCCACCCTGGCTCCCTGGACGGGCACTCCGGCATAGGTCTTTGCCGAAGCCTTCACCACCACTGTGTCGCCCCAGGCATATTTCTGGTTTACCTTGGGGAAGCTGACCTCAAAGGTGGGACGCTTGTACTCCTCCACACGGAAGTAACGAGTTGCCCCTCCCTTGTCAGCCTGCACGCAATATTGTCCATTCTGACCTTCCTTTGGCAAGTCGAAGGCAGCCGATACCGTACCATACCCGTCGGTCTTTGCCGTCTTCTCATCCACCACCTTCCATTTGGCATCCCTGAGGGTGAGCTTCACCTCTTGTCCTGCCTCCAATGCCTTGGCGTCAACGCCCTTCTCATTGTTGAAGAGGATGGCTGTGGCATGGACGGTCTGCCCGGGACGGTAGATAGCGCGGTCGGTGTAGAGCCTTCCCGTCAGTTGCGTTTCCTTTGGCTTGTAATAACGGCCACGGGAGAGATAGGTATATTGAGCAGGGGTATACTTGTCTGTATCTGTAGAAATCAGGATGTTCCCATCCGCCTTCTTCTGTATCTTGGCACCGGCAACGGGTTGGCCCGTCGTGGCACTCACAACCTCATGGCGATGGCTGTCATCCGGGAGCTGCTGAGAGAGGAGTGCCAGGTCGCTCACATAGAAGATGTGGCGCTGGACGGCGATATTGGCGTTGCTCGACGTCACTTCCATCAGGTAGGCACCCACTGGCAGACTTCCCAGCTGCACGGAGTCTTTCACCACCTCATAGTCGGGACGGCCATAGATTTGCAAGACTCTTGTTTTGTCGGCCAGGGGCGTTGCCTTCGATTTCAGCAACTTGTAAGTGTTCTTTTCATTTATATTATAGTGATTGTCCGCCGTGATGGCGAGTCGCGAGAGGGTCATCGTCAGCCCCTGCAGATTGCGCATCTTCACCGCTATCCAAGGTTGCTCTCCCGGACGGATCACCACGGGTATGGTGCCCAAGGAGAACATCGGTTCGGTAAGCCGTGCCTTGGCATTGCGCAGCACGTTCATCCTCGACCACTTGCCCCAGCGGTTCAGAGCATAGTTGATGTATTTCAGCTTGTCCGCCTCACTGGCATCCGAGGCTCCCTCCAGAAAGCGGTAGTGTTCCACAGCCAGCTCGCCCGCCTCGGGGATGTCGCGGTAGACATGGATGAGAGAGTCGACCTTTCCGAGATACTTCGATTTGCGCACTTCCCTCACGTCTTCCTTTCGGTCGGCAAGCAATGTCTTGAAGGCGGAAAGGCAGGCGGCACCACGGTTGCCCGCCTTCTCATAATAGTCGTGCATCAGTTGGTAGGCATCACGGGTATCCGCCTCGAAGCCCACCAGGTGCAGCAAGTCGTGCTTGAAGGAGCCTCCGTCCATTCCCTCCATCGCCAAGGGAGTATAGTCATCAGACTTCGCCTCGGCAAGCAGCCCGGGCTGTGCCAGTGCCTTGCGATAGTAGTCATCGGGCTTTCGCCCTTCCAGGTCACATGAATTGTTCTGGCACCACTTTCCCAAGGTTGCGTACCATACTGCCCTCAGAACCGGGTCTTTCGTCTGTTCTGCCTTTTCCTCCATGCGTCTGAATACTGGCGCAACAGAGTCGGGCGACACCTTGCCTTGCAGTGTCGCCTTGCGCATCTCCGCAGCCAAAAGGTGTCCATAGTCCTTGCCCGCCGTGGCTTTGGCAATGATTCTTTCCATCACCGCCATCTCCGACTTGGGCAGGTCTTTCCTTTGCATTGCGTCAGCCTGCTTCCACAATGCATCATATGAGTCGCCCATCGCCTGCGTTCCGGCAAGCGTAGCAACCAAGAGGGTCAATATGATTTTCTTCATAAGCCTGTTCTTTAGTTTTTACCCCATATTGCATGGACCCATGTCGCCCATACGATGCAAAAATACAAAAAATCTGCCATACGAACGCATATTTTTAGCGTAAATTAAGCGAATACCACAAATATGGTAGCCATTATGCCCCAAACGTGCGATTTCCCGGCCCGAAAAATCGCCGTATCTTTGCACCGTCATTCAGAAGTAACTCTCTGACGACATATTTATATAAATGAATCAACGGAAATAAGAACATTAAAATAAAAGAAAGGACATAGATTATGAGTACAGAAAAGAAACTTCGCTTTGAGACACTTCAGTTGCATGTAGGCCAGGAAAATCCAGATCCAGC
>CAVCCB010000031.1:0-18526 GCA_963600595.1 Subdoligranulum sp. APC924/74
AAACAATAAAGATTGCTAAAAAAGAGGGAGTTGCTTGGAACGTGGCGGGAAAAAGTGTATCTTTGCATAAGAAAAGCGAGATGTATGGCAAGAAAATTATATCCCATAGGAATACAGACCTTTGAGCGTGTGCGTAAAGAAGACAACCTGTATATAGACAAGACGGAATACGTCTATCGTATGACACATACTGACGGGAAGTATTTCTTCTTGAGCAGGCCGCGCCGCTTCGGCAAGTCGCTCCTGGTATCCACTTTCCAAAGCTATTTCGAGGGCAAGAAGGAACTCTTCAAGGGACTTGCCATCGAGGGGCTGGAGAAGGAGTGGACGGAATATCCCGTGCTCCACTTCGACCTGAGCAAAGGCAAGCACATGGCAAAGGAACAGCTTGAGGAACATTTGGGCTATCTCTTGGAAGACTATGAAATAAAATATGGCATAACGAACCATCGAAATGGTATAAACAACAGATTCTGTGACTTGGTGGAATTTGTTTACAAAAAAAACGGCAGGCAGGTGGTGGTGCTCATCGACGAGTATGACGCACCGCTGCTGGACGTGGCGCACGAGGAGGAGAACCTGACGGCACTGCGCGACATCATGCGCAATTTCTACAGTCCGTTGAAGGCATGTGAGCCGATGCTCCGCTTCGTCTTCCTCACAGGCATCACCAAGTTTTCGCAGCTCAGCATCTTCAGCGAGCTGAACAACATCATCAACGTGAGCATGGACGAGCCTTACGCCGGCATCTGCGGCATCACCAAGGAGGAACTGCTCACGGACATGAACGAAGACATCGAAAGGCTTGCCCGGCATCTGGAACTGAGCATGGAAGAGACCGTCGTGAAGCTGAAAGAGAATTACGACGGTTACCATTTCTGCTGGCCGTCGCCCGACGTGTTCAACCCCTACAGTCTGCTGAATTGCTTTGCCAAGGGGGAGCTGGACGATTTCTGGTTTGGCTCCGGCACGCCCACTTATCTCATCAACATGATGAGGAAGTACGACTTCTTGCCTGCCGACCTGGGCGAGACGATCGAGGTAGGCAAGAAGGATTTTGACGCGCCTACCGAGACGATGACCACCATCATCCCCTTGCTTTACCAAAGCGGATATATGACCATCAAGGGGTATGACAGAGAGACAAGGCTATATCAGTTGGCCGTGCCCAACCAAGAGATAAGGGTGGGTCTGTATGGCAGTCTCTTGCCTTACTACCTGACGGACAAGTCGGCGAAGGGCAACACCGCCATCGCCAAGATGTCGGTGCTGGTGAAGAAGGGCGACATGGACGCCGCCTTCTCTCTGCTGAACGATTTTCTGGAGACCGTGCCCTACTGCGACAACACCAACTACGAGGGGCATTGGCAGCAGACACTCTACATCATGTTTGCCCTGCTCACTGACTATCGCATCGTCGTGGAGCAGCATGTGGCAAAAGGCAGGACGGACATGACGATGGAGACCACCGATACCATCTATGTGATGGAATTGAAGTTTAACAAGAGCGCAAAGGAGGCGCTCGACCAGATCAGCAACCGCCACTATGCCGAGGCTTTCGCCATGAGCGGAAAGCGGGTGGTGAAGATAGGGCTGAACTTCGAGGCGAAAGACGGGATGAACAGCCTGAAATGGCTGGTAGAGAAAGTTCGGCCTTGAATAGAAATGACAATGAGACAGTTTTGCTTTAACACGAATGCCCATGAATTGAACATGAATTTTCAGAAATTGATTTATGCCTAATTCGTGATTCATTCACGGTAATTCACGTTTTCTACGGCCGTAGCATACAATGATTAGACATCCTTTGGCAAGGGATTCCGGTGTCGGAATCCCTTGCCAAAGGACTTTTTTTTGCTTTTCGCTCTTATAGAAAAGCACAGGACAAACGGACATGACAAGACTTTATTTGCGCTTCGTGCAGTTCTCACTGGGACTGTGCGAGGGAGAGGAATTCCTTTCGGGCAAGGCTCTGGAGGGATTCGACTGGAACGACTTCCACAGGTTTGCCAGGAAGCAGACGCTGACGGGAGTGGTGTTTGAGGGAATAAAAAGGCTGCCGAGGGAATTTGCGCCCAGACAAGACCTGCTCATGGCATGGCTGGGAGAGAGCCAGGGCATCCGTGTGCGCAACAGACTCATGAATGCGGCGACGGCACGGGTATATGACAGAATCAAGGAGGAAGGCTACAGGTGCTGCATCCTGAAAGGACAGGGCAACGCACTGATATATCCTGACGTCTATTCCCGGACACCCGGCGACGTGGACGTGTGGGTGAATGCCGGGCGGAAAGCAACCAGAAGGCTCGCCCATTCCCTTGCCAAGGGCCATGGAAGCATAGGCGAGGAAAGCCTCAACCACATCGAGATGACACTCGACGGCGTGGCGGTGGAGCTTCACTCCACTCCCGCCATCCTGAACCACCCCCTCTACAACCGGCGACTGCAAAGGTGGCTGCAAAGGAATGCAGACCTGCAGTGCAGCAACATCGTGGCGTTGCCCGACGGTGCCGGAGAAATCGCCGTGCCCACGGCGACATTCAACCTCATCTACCAGCTCTTCCACCTCTACCACCACTACTTCTACGAGGGAGTGGGACTGAGGCAAGTTGCAGACTACCTATTCAATATTAAAAGATTAAAAGATGAAAATATGGAAATATTGAAAGAGGAATTGAGGCATTTGGGGCTGTGGAAGTTTGCGGGAGCGATGATGTGGGTGCTGCATGAGACACTGGGACTGGAGGAGGAGATGATGATAGCACCTATGGACGAGAAACGGGGCAAGCTGCTGCTGGACGAGATACTGGAGGGAGGCAACTTCGGACAACACGGCAAAAGGCAGCCCTTCGGAGGAGGAGCGGCAGGACACAACGTGCAGCGCTTCTGCCGCGACCTGCGCCTGCTGCGCCACTATCCCTCCGAAGCCCTGAGCGAACCGCTGTTCAGGGCAGGACATTACTGTTGGAGAACACTGAACAATATTACCCGGAAAATCACATTCACAAAATATTTTTGACCATATAGACATGTTTCGACTAAAAACATTGACAATTTTAGGCAGCAAGGCAGAACTCGCCTCGCTGCCAGAGGGCAAACTGCTCATCAACACCGTGAACGCCCACTCGTTCAACACCGCCAGGAAGGATGCACTCTTCGCCGAGGCATTGACCCGGGGCGACGTGCTGATACCCGACGGCGTGAGCATCGTGAAGGCATGTAAATGGATAAAGGCAAAGAGCCGGCCCAAGGAAAGAATTGCCGGCTGGGACTTGTTCGAGTTTGAGATGAAGAGGCTTGAAGACAGTGTTAAATGTGAAATGTTAAATGTTAAATTGGAGGACAGTAATTCAACATTCAACACTCAACATTCAACATTTACAAAGACCGTGATGTTCATGGGCAGTTCGCAGAAGGTACTTGACCTCATCGTGAAGCGTGCCGCCGTAGACTATCCCCACCTGAGGGTGGTGACCTATTCCCCACCCTACAAGCCGGAATTCAGCGACGAGGACAACCGCGCCATCATCTCTGCCATCAATGCCGCCAACCCCGACCTGCTCTGGATAGGCATGACGGCACCGAAGCAGGAGAAGTGGACGTACTCGCACTGGAACGAACTCGACATCCACTGCCACGTGGGCACCGTCGGTGCCGTGTTCGACTTCTTCGCGGGCACCGTGGAGAGGGCGCCCCTATGGTGGCAAAGGCACGGTCTGGAATGGCTCTACCGCCTGATCAGGGAGCCCAAAAGGATGTGGCGCAGGTATATCATCGGCAATGCCCTGTTCCTATGGAACATGACGAAGGAATGAGGGGGAGGGAGCAATTCTCTCCCCCTTTATTTTTTCCTGGCGATGATCAGCGTCACGCCCGCCAGGATGGCGAGGATGCCGATGCCCAACTGCAGGGAGAAGCTCTCGCCGAAGATGAAGACACCGATGATGACCGCCGTGACAGGCTCCAAGGCACCCATGATGGCAGCCGGCGTGCTGCCGATGAGATTGATGGAGATGGTCATGAAGAAGAGCGACAGCACCGTGGGCAGGAGTGCCAGCTGGGCGGCACAGAGCCACTGCTTCGGCGTGTGGAGCAACTGGAAGGTCTCGCCGGAGAGGAAGGAGAACACCACCATCGTGAGACAGCCGAAGACCAGAATCCAGAACGTGAACTTGACGTTCGACATCTCCATGTGGGTCTGGTTCACCGAGATGATGTACATCGCATAGAGCAACGAGGAGACCATCACTAAGGAGAATCCAGCCGTACTCAACTTGTCGTTGCCGTCACCATGGTAGAGCAGTCCCACTCCACTCACTGCCAGGAGGATGGCGATGGTGGTGGGCCACGTCACCTTCTCGTGGAAGAACACCGTCATCAGCACCGCCGTCATGATGGGATAGACGAAGAGCAGTGTGCTGGCGATGCCCGCCGCCATGTAGTGGAAGCTGAGATAGAGCGTGCATGAGGAGAGCGAGAACATGACGCCCAAAACTGCCAGTCTGATGGCATGGCCCCACTTGATCTTGAAATTCTCACGTTTCCACAGCATCACCACCGCAAACATCACCACTGCCAGGAGATAGCGGTAGATGAGTACGCTGCTGGAATTGAATCCGTCTCCGTAAAGCTCCAGCGTACCCAACGGATTGGTACCATAACTCACTGCGGCGACAATGCCCGCCGCAAAACCTTTTACCTTGTTACTGATTGTCATAAAAACCTTTTAAACCTAAAGAAAGGCGGAAAGTCCTCCTGCCCTATGAGCAGTATGACTTCCGCCTTTTTTATTTGATAATAATTCTTCCTAAGAATCAGTCGAGCTTCAAGCTCTTCTTGATAGCCTCTATCTTCTCCTCGGCAGCCTTGGTGCAACGGGCATAGCAGCCGGCGCACTTGAAGGAAGGATCCTTCACCTCGATGTAGAACTTGATCTTAGGCTCTGTGCCTGAAGGACGAACGCTCACCTTGGTGTTGTCGTCGCAGAACCACTGCAGCACGTTGCTGGTGGCAGGCATATCGAGCTTCTCCACGCTGCCGTCGGCGTGCTTGGTCTCCAATGCCTGGTAGTCCTTCCAGGTCACCACCTTGCTGCCGCCCAAGTCCTGTGGAGGATTCTGGCGGAAGTCTGCCATCATCTGCTTGATCTCGTCGGCACCGGTCTTGCCGGGACGTACCACGTTCACCGTGAACTCCTTGCTGAAGCCGTAGTCGGCATAGATCTGCATCAAGAGGTCGTAGAGCGTCTTGCCCTGGTCCTTTGCCCAAGCTGCAATCTCGCAGATGAGACAGATGGAGGCAGGAGCATCCTTGTCGCGTACCTTATCGTATGGAAGGAAGCCGAAGCTCTCCTCGCCGCCGCCGATGTAATCCTGCTTGCCCTCAGAGATGGCAATCTCGCGGGCAATCCACTTGAAGCCAGTGTAGCAGTCGCGCAGCTCCACATTGTTCTTCTTGGCAATCTCTGCGATGACCTCCGTGGTCACGATGGTCTTCACGAGGAAGTCTGTGGGCTTCAGCTTGCCGAGCTTCTTCTTGTTCTCGATGATGTAGTAGCAGAACATCATGGCGGTCTGGTTACCGTTGATGATCATCCACTCACCCTTGTCGTCGCGGCAAACGATGGCGAGACGGTCAGCGTCCGGGTCGGTGGCCACCACGAGGTCGGCGTTGAGCTTGGTACCGAGCTTCATACCGAGGGTCATCGCCTCAGCGTTCTCCGGGTTAGGAGAAACGACGGTGGGGAAGTTGCCGTCCACTACCATCTGCTCGGGCACCACGTTGATGTTCTGGAAGCCCCATGAGCGCAGACAGAGAGGCACGATGACGCGGCCTGTTCCGTGCATGGCGGAGTAGACGATGTTGAGGTCCTTCTGGCGGTTGATGACATCCTGGTCGATCATTGCCGAGTGAACGGCAGTCATATAGTCATAGTCCATCTCGCCACCGATGATCTGGATCAAGTCCCAGTTCGCCTCGAACTTCACCTGGTCGATAGTCACCTTGTTCACCTCCTCGATGATGCCGGCGTCGTGGGGAGCGAGCACCTGTGCGCCGTCCTCCCAGTAAGCCTTGTAGCCGTTGTACTCCTTGGGGTTGTGGGAGGCAGTCACGTTGACACCCGCCTTGGCACCGAGCTGGCGGATGGCGAAGGAAATCTCAGGTGTGGGGCGGAGACCCTCGAAGAGATAAGCCTTGATGCCGTTGGCAGAGAAGATGGCAGCCACGGTCTCGGCGAAGAGGCGCGAGTTGTTGCGGCAGTCATGGCCTACGACCACGGAGAGACCCTCCTGTCCGGGGAACGCCTTGAGGATGTAGTTGGCGAAGCCCTGTGTCGCCATACCCACGATATACTTGTTCATGCGGTTGGTACCTGCACCCATGATGCCGCGCAAGCCACCCGTACCGAACTCCAGGTTCTGGTAGAAAGCGTCGACGAGCGCCGACTTGTCCTCGGCGTCGAGCATAGCCTTCACTTCATTACGTGTTTCTTCGTCAAAAGCAGGAGAGAGCCACTGCTGAGCCCTTTCCTCGCACTGCTTGATTAATTCTGCGTTATTAGCCATAGTTTTATTTTGTTATAATGAATTTGTCATTTCTGGGCTTGTGCCCGAAAACAGCGTCTTAAATCGCTATCTGCCTACAAAGTTATATAAAATATTTGATAAACAAAGTAAGTTTGGAGTTTTTTTTGTATTTTTGCACTCCGAATGGGGAATATACCCATTTCATAGGATAAAAATCGTCAAGTATCAAAACATCATCAAGCATGGAATTGCATTTCACGGGCATCATCATTGCCGTCAGCACCTTTTTTATAATAGGTCTCTTCCACCCCATCGTGTTGAAGGTGGAGTATTACACGGGCACCAGGTTCTGGTGGGTGTTCCTCGTGGTGGGCATCGGAACGATAGCCGCCGCCTTCATGATAGAGAACGTGCTGGTATCCGCCCTCCACGGCGTGTTCGGCGCCTCCAGCCTCTGGAGCATCGGCGAACTGTTCGAGCAGCGCCACCGCTGCGAGAAGGGCTGGTTCCCCAAGAACCCCAAGCGCATCGGAACGGGATACTACAAGGAAGTGAAGAACGAAGAGTGAAGAGTGGAAAATGAAGACAGAACTCATACTGGTCGGCAAGACCGTCAACAAGCATTTCGTGGCTGGCATCAAGGACTATGCCGAGCGCATCACCCACTACATGCCCTTCTCCATCACCACCCTCCCCGAGCTGAAGAACACCAAGAGCCTCAGCGAGGAGCAGCAGAAGGAGCGGGAGGGAGAGATGATACTGAAACTCATCCAGCCCTCCGACACCGTGGTGCTGATGGACGAGCACGGACAGGAGTTCCGCAGCATCGAGTTCGCCAAATGGCTGGAGCGCAAGCAGGCGACAGCACGGCGGCTGGTGTTCGTCATCGGAGGTCCCTACGGGTTCTCGCAGGCCGTCTATGACCGCGCCAACGAGAAGATCTCGCTTTCCCGGATGACCTTCTCCCACCAGATGGTGCGCCTCATCTTCACCGAGGCACTCTATCGTGCGTGTACAATTATAAAAGGTGAACCGTATCACCATGAGTAATTTGGGGAGTTAACTCCATAACTCCATAACTCCTCAACTTCTTAAATACAAGAAATATGGCTAAAGAGAAATATATTGAGATAAAGGGCGCGAGGGCGAACAACCTCAAGAACATCGACGTGAAGATACCGCAGGGCAAATTTGTCGCCATCACGGGTGTCTCCGGGTCGGGCAAGTCATCGTTGGCTTTCGACACACTCTACGCCGAGGGACAGCGACGCTATGTGGAGTCGCTCTCCAGCTATGCACGCCAGTTCCTGGGCAGGATGAGCAAGCCCGAATGCGACTTCATCAAGGGACTGCCGCCCGCCATCGCCATCGAGCAGAAAGTAATCTCGCGCAATCCCCGCTCCACCGTGGGCACCAGCACCGAGATCTACGAATACCTGCGCCTGCTCTTCGCACGCATCGGAAGGACTTACTCGCCCGTTAGCGGACAGGAGGTGAAGCGCCACACCACAGAAGACGTACTCGCCTGTACCCGGCAATACTCCCAGGGCACGAAGTTCTGCCTCCTCGCCCCCATTCACGTGGTGGAGGGCAGGAGCCTCAGCAAGCAACTGGAGATGTATGTGCAGGAGGGCTATGCCCGAATCATGGAGAAAGGCGAGTTCGTGCGCATCGAGGATTTCCTGGAGTCAGGCGACAAGGCGTTGCTCGAAGCCTCCGGCGAGAGTCTGAAAGAGAAGATGCAGACATCCGGCACAGAGATCCACCTCGTCATTGACCGCGCCTCCGTAAGCGACGACAAGGGCGACATCAGCCGACTGATGGACTCCGCCGAGACTGCCTTCTACGAGGGCGACGGAGCCTGCCGGCTGCTCTTCCTGCCGAGCAACATCGCCTACGATTTCTCCACCCGCTTCGAGGCAGACGGCATCACCTTCGAGGAGCCGTCCGACAACATGTTCGCCTTCAACTCTCCCCTGGGCGCCTGTCCCACCTGCGAGGGTTTCGGCAGCATCATCGGCATCGACGAGAAACTCGTCATCCCCAACCAGTCCATGAGTCTCTACGACGGCTGCGTGGTGTGCTGGCGGGGAGAGAAGATGGGTATGTGGCTCAAGGAGTTCATCCGCCGCGCGGAGCCTTACAACTTCCCCATCTTCAAGCCCTACTTCGAACTGACGCAGAAGGAGAAGGACTGGCTCTGGCACGGTCTGCCCTCGGAGAAAGACCGCGAACCGCACGACCGCGTGAGCATCGACGAGTTCTTCCGTATGGTGAAGGAGAACCAATACAAGATACAGTACCGCGTGATGCTGAGCCGCTTCCGTGGCAAGACCGTCTGCCCCGACTGCCGCGGCACACGACTGAAGAAGGAAGCCAACTATGTGAAGATTGGCGGCAAGAGCATCTCGGAGTTGGTAGAAATGTCCATCACCCACCTCGCAGAATGGTTCGGCCGTCTGGAGCTGACCGAACAGGAGCGCGGCATCAGCAAACGGCTGTTGTCGGAAATCACCAACAGACTGCAATTCCTTCTGGATGTGGGACTGGGCTACCTTACACTCAACCGGCTCTCCAACTCCCTCTCTGGCGGCGAAAGCCAGCGCATCAACCTCACCACCAGCCTCGGTTCCTCCCTCGTGGGCAGTGTCTATATCCTCGACGAGCCGAGCATCGGACTCCACAGCCGTGACACCGACCGGCTCATCAAGGTGCTGAGGGAACTGCAGGAGTTGGGCAACACCGTGGTGGTGGTGGAGCACGACGAGGAAATCATGCGTGCCGCCGACTACCTGATAGACATCGGACCCGATGCCGGAAGACTGGGCGGAAAGACTGTGTACGCCGGTCCCGCCTCAGAGTTCGCCACATCAGACAAGGAACAGCAGAGGCAGCTCCTGGAGAAATATCCCGAGAGCTACACCATCAAATACCTGAGCCATGAGGAGCAGATAGAGGTTCCCAAGAGTCACCGCTCCTGGAACATGAGCATCGACATCAAGGGAGCGAGGATGAACAACCTGCGCGGCATCGACGTCAGGATTCCACTCAACGTCTTCACCGTAGTGACGGGCGTTTCGGGCTCGGGCAAGAGTTCGCTCATCAAGGGCATCCTCTACCCTGCCATGCGCCGCAGGCTCGACCTCGTGGCAAACGCTCCCGGAGAGCATACCGCCATCGAGGGCGACTGGAAGGCGGTGCGCCATGTGGAGTTCGTAGACCAGAACCCCATCGGCAAGAGCACCCGCAGCAACCCCGCCACCTATCTGAAGGCTTACGATGCCATCCGCAGCCTCTATGCCTCCCAGCCCCTGTCGCAGCAGATGGGCTTCACGCCGCAGTACTTCTCCTTCAACGCCGAGGGCGGACGGTGCGAGGAGTGCAAGGGAGCCGGCTACGTCACCATCGAGATGCAGTTCATGGCAGACCTTGTGCTGCAATGTGAGGCGTGCCACGGCAAGCGCTTCAAGCACGACATCCTGGAGGTGTGCTATGGCGGAAAGAACATCAATGACGTGCTCAACATGACCGTCAACGAGGCAATCGACTTCTTCAGCGACGAGAAGAACACGCGACTCGACACCGACTTCGACAACTGCCGCGTCATCGTGAAACGCCTGCACCCCCTGCAGGAGGTGGGACTCGGCTACATCAAGCTCGGCCAGAGTTCCAGCACCCTCTCGGGCGGTGAGAACCAGCGCGTGAAGCTCGCCTACTTCATCGGCAAGGAGGAACAGGAGCCCACGCTCTTCATCTTCGACGAGCCGACCACGGGTCTCCACTTCCACGACATCAAGCGTCTGCTCCATGCCTTCGACGCCCTGATAGAAAGAGGTCACTCCCTGGTGGTCATCGAGCACAACCTCGATGTCATCAAGTGCGCCGACCACGTTATCGACCTGGGACCTGAGGGCGGCGACAAGGGCGGCAACCTCGTCGTGGCAGGCACGCCCGAGGAAGTGGCAGCCTGCAAGGAAAGCCTCACGGGGCAGTTTCTCAAGAGACTCCAAATACTTGCACAAGTTGAATTAAAAAATGTAAAAAAGTGATGATATAATAAACTTTATATGTACTTTTGCATTTGAATTGTAAGTAACAGCCCAGCAAGGGGTTCATAAACATAGAAGAAAATGAAAAGATTTATATCAGCATTGGCCCTGTTCGCCGCCATGGCGGCAACAGCGAGCGCACAGGCAGAAATCAAGTTTGACAAGGTGGTACACAACTTTGGCGACTTCAGTTCTTCAGCACCCGTGCAGAAGACCACTTTCACCTTCACCAACGTGGGCGACAAGCCTCTCATCATCAACCAGGCGATTGCCAGTTGCGGATGCACCGTCCCCACCTACACCAAGCAGCCCATCGCCCCCGGACAGAAGGGACAGATCAGCGTCACCTACAATGGCAAGGGTATGTTCCCCGGACACTTCAAGAAGTCTGTCACCGTACGCACCAACGGCACGGTGGAGATGACGCGCCTCTACATTGAGGGCACAATGACCGAGAACTAAGGAAAGGACATGATATTCTATTTCTCAGGAACGGGCAACACCCGTTGGGCTGCCATCAGGTTGGCATCCGCCACCAAAGAGCGCCTCGTCTGCATCTCCGACTACGTGAGGGAGGTGAAGCAAGGCAAGAGAGAAAACGAGCCGTTTATCCTCAAGGAGGACGAACGGCTTGGTTTCGTTTTCCCCGTACACGGTTGGAGAGTGCCCAAGTTGGTGCGCGCCTTCATCCAAGACATGGATGTTCGCAGGGAGGTGAACGACGGCAAGCAGCCGTTCGCCTATGCCGTATGCACCGCCGGCGACAGCATCGGCAAGACCATCGACAACCTCAACGAGGTCATCAGCCACAACCCCTCGCTACAGGCGATGGGCATCCCGGGAGTCAGTTCCGCCTACTCGCTGATCATGCCGGAGTCATACGTCGGACTACCCTTCATGGACGTGGACACAAAGGCAAAGGAAACTGCCAAGAAGGGGAAAGCCGCCCGGGAGCTGGAGGTCATCTGCGAGGAGGTGACGGCCAGGAAGGAAGGCATCCGCCGACTGGTGAAGGGCATCATGCCCTGGTTCATGACCACCGTCATCGGCGGATTCTTCGAGAACGTGCTGATTACCGACAAGCGTTTCCACGTCGTGAAAGACCGCTGTGTGCGGTGCGGCATCTGCGCCAACGTCTGCCCCGTGGCAGACATTGACGGCGGCAAGGGGAAATATCCCGCCTGGCAGCACCACGACAATTGCCTCACCTGCTTCTCCTGCTATCATCATTGCCCCCACCACGCCATCGAGTTCGGGCACCAGACGCAGAAGAAGGGTCAATATTACTACAAATAAGATTCAGGTCATTGACCACACAAGGTTTAGAAAATTCACCCCAGTAAACTACGACATCATATGAACAAAGACAATATAGAATTTGTGACCTATTGCATCGGCAATCTCTCACGCCGCTTGGGCCTGACCGCCAAGGATGTGTATCAGCGCTTGAAGACTTCGGGGATATTATCCGAATACATTGTGCCAAGTTATGACGTGTTGCATACTTTCGGCAAAGACCACACACGATGAAGGCTACTTCGCCATCCTTGATGCCAAATATGCACGCATCATCAAAGCCATTAGCCAGATGCACCATATTCCCTTAATGCCTAACTGGGATTGTAGCAGGACCATGCCATTCCTCTTCTCAAGTAGTAATGAGTATAGTAAGCATTCGGTCAACTACCCGTTATCCTTATTCTGATTTAGTTGTACCATTGCCCCACAATTAGAGTACGAACTGCATTTCCTATGCTTAGAAGAAAGCCGCTATCACTTCTGCAAAGACATCATCGGGCGACACACGGTTTTCTTTTAGCAATCTTTTTATCGTTTCAATCCGTTTTGAACAAGTCCTTGATGCCACCGATAGACCCCATCAGGTTGGTAGCCTCGTAGGGCAGGTAGACCACTTTGTTGTCCTTGCCCTGCGCCACATCCTGCATCATGGCGATGTATTTCTGCGCCAAGAGATAGTTGGCGGGATTGGTGCTCTTGCCTACCGCCTCGGTGATCTTCTGGATGGCAATCGCCTCAGCCTCCGCCTTGCGGATGCGGGCAGTAGCCTCACCCTCTGCCTTGAGGATGGCCTGTTGCTTGGCAGCCTCAGCCTTGTTGACGATAGCAGCCTTCTCACCCTCTGAGAGCAAGCGCTGCTTCTCCTTCTCTCCCTCGGAGGTAAGGATCGTGGCACGCTTGTTGCGCTCTGCCTGCATCTGCTTCTCCATTGCCTGCAGCACACTCTCGGGAGGCGTGATGTCCTGCAGCTCCACACGGTTCACCTTGATGCCCCACTTGTTGGTGGCATCGTCGAGTACCGAGCGCAGCTTGGTGTTGATGGTGTCGCGGGAGGTCAGCGTCTGGTCGAGCTCCATCTCACCGATAATGTTACGGAGGGTGGTCTGCGTCAACTTCTCGATGGCATTGGGCAGGTTGTTGATCTCATACACGCTCTTGAAGGGGTCCACTATCTGGAAGTACAAGAGAGCATTGATCTGCATCTGGATGTTGTCCTTGGTGATGACGTTCTGCCGGTCGAAGTCATACACCTGCTCACGGAGGTCGATGCTGTTGGTGTAAGTATACCTACCGTTACGCTGCGACACGATGTCCTTGGCATGGTCGATGAAGGGGATGATGATGTTGATGCCCGGCTTCAGGGTGGCGTAATAGCGGCCCAGTCGCTCGATGATCTTCGTCTCGCTCTGGGGAATAATCACAATGGTCTTCTTCACGATAATCAGTGCGAGGACCACGACAACGATTAGTACTGTAATTCCGATACTCATAATTCATTGGGTATTTGATTGTTTATACTGATAAATTCAACTCTTTATACACGTTCCACACGCAGGATGATGGACTCTCTTCCGACGACTCTCACTCTGGCGCCCACCTCGATGTCTTCCCCGAGAGAGGGAGCCTCCGCCTTCCAGTCATCGCCGTCGAGCTTCACCCTGCCGTAGCCACCTGACACAATCATCTGCGACACTTCGCCCACCTGTCCCATCAGGGCATCGGCGTTGCTTTTCCGCTCTTCGCCTCCCCGACGGACGGCACGGACAAGACGGGGACGAATCAGCCAGATGCTCAGTATCGAGCCAACTGCCCACACTACCACCTGCAACCAGAAGGGCAATCCGAAGACTGCCGCCACCACACCCCCGATGGCACCAAGGGCGAAGCAGGTGATATAGAAGTCGCCCGAGGCAAGTTCCAGAATCAGGTATGCGACGGTGACAACCGTCCAGAAAACCCAAAAGTTCTGAGCAATAGATTCCATCATGATTTTAACGTTATTTTTTCTTGGTAGTCTTTGTTTTCTTGGTTGTCTTCGTTGAGGTAGTCTTCTTCGCCGAGGCAGACGTGGTCGTTATTGCCTTGTCTGCCACCTTATAATACTCCAGAGCCTTGGGCATCTCCTGCTGCAAGGCGGCGATGCGCTTGGCGTCTGAAGGGTGGTCGCTGAAGAGATCGCTCTTGTTGCTGCTGGAACCGCTCGACATACGCTGCCAGAAAGGAATCGCCTGCTGAGGGTCATAGCCCGCCATGGCTGCGAAGATCAGACCCATGTAGTCAGCCTCCGTCTCATTGTCACGGGAATACTTCAGGTTGCGGAACGAGAAATACTGTCCTGCCACACTGCTTGCCACGTCGCCCACACCGTTGCCCACCGTCTGGTTGAGCACATTGCCCAGGATATTGGTGCCGATGGACTGGTTCTGCTGCTTGGTCAACTGCTCCGCACTGTGCTTAGCTACGGCATGGGCAATCTCATGTCCCAAGACAATGGCGAGGGAAGTCTCGTTCTGCGTATAGGGCAGCAGTCCCTCGTATACCACAATCTTGCCGCCGGGCATACAGAAGGCATTGGCACTGTTGTCCTGCACCAGGTTGAACTCCCAAGAATAGTTCTTCACATCGTCAGCATAGCCGTTCTTCTTCAGGTAAGTCTCCACGGCGTTGGCAAGCCGCTGCCCCACCCGCTTCACCATGGCGGTGTTGGTGGAGTTGGTCGACTTCTTGGCGGAAGCCATGTACTTGGTATACTCCTGGTTGGAGAGGCTGAGCACTTGCTCGTCTGATACAGAGATGCGATGGGTGCGGCCCGTGAGGGGCACCTTCTGCGTCGTGCCACATGAAGCCAACACCAAGGTTGTCATGGACACAAGGGCTAATTTCCTAAAACTTTTCATCTTTCTTATGACATTTTATGAATCAACACCGCAAAATTAAGAAAAAAAAGACAAACGCCAAAGAATTTTCTTACTTTTTGCTCGTCATCCACAATATTATGACTTTTTTCCTTGCGATATTGGGATAAAACCCGTATCTTTGCACAGGGACTCGCCCTCATGCGCATGGGTTCCGATAAGAGACAATGAATAGAATATTTTACCTGCTCCTGCCAACGCTCCTGCTGCTCGCCTCCTGCCAAAGAGACAAGACAGACAAGCCCCTGCGCTCCGTCTACTACTGGAGTACCACCTGGGACATGGACAGCAGCAAGGCCGACTTCATCCGCAGGCACCACATCCAGCGCATCTACCTGAGGTACTTCGACGTGGTGAAGGAAGAGAACGGAGAGATGAAGCCCAATGCCACCCTCCAGTTGGCGACACCGATGGAGAAAGGCACGGAAATCGTGCCCGTGGTCTTCATCGTCAACGACTGCATGAGAAACCTGTCCCCCCAAGGCGGCCGGGACCTCGCCGGGAGAATCCTCAAGCGCATCCTCCAGATGAGCGAGGCAAACGACATCCACGGCGTGAGGGAGATACAGATGGACTGCGACTGGACGGCATCCACGGAACAGACCTACTTCGACTTCCTCAAGACGCTGCGGGAAAAGGCAAGGGAACAGAAGATCCTCCTCTCCGCCACCATCCGCCTGCACCAGCTCCCGACGGCACCGCCACCCGTGGACAGAGGCGTGCTGATGATGTACAACACCGGCGATGCCAGGCAGCTGGACTGCCGCAAGCCGATACTCGACATGAGGGACGCAGCCCCCTACATCCAGCACCTGGGCAGCTATCCCCTACCCCTTGCCGCCGCCTATCCCCTCTTCCGCTGGCGCATCCTCTTCAGGGACAGGAAGTTCGTGGGCATCATGCACGCAGACGAAGACTTCCCCGTATTGCCGGACGACAGCATCGTCATCAGGCAACCCGAGATGGAAGACATCATGGAGGCAGTGAGAGCCGTCAGCCACCAGAACAGAGACATCAACGACGAGGTCATCCTCTTCGACCTCGGAACAGACAATATCAAACGATTCAAACCAGAAGATTATGAACAGATTTACCGACATTAGAAGATACCTCGCACTGGGATTCCTCGCCCTCGCCTTCAGTACGGAGGGCAGAGCGTGCGGTTCGGAAATCTCCGACCACAACTACTATATGTTCAGCGTGTTCAACCGCCACCAGACAGCCCCCAGGTACCTCAACGACATCTCCGCCTACTGGAGGGCGTACACCGGCACGAAGGACGATGACGAACTGGATTACTACAAGTACAACAAGGAAGACGTGATGAATACCGCCAAAGGGAAGAAGGATACGGAGATGCAGCTCTACCTGAGGCGACTGAACGCCTACATCGCCGCCTGCGAGAAACTGAGTCCCAACGCCTGGGAATATCCCACCAAGCAAGAGAAACTCAACGCCCAGCGCATGCTCACCACCCTCGCCAACGCCACGGCACTCTACAAAGGCAGCAAGCTGAAGAACCAGTATGCCCTCCTGCAGATGCGCCTCAACATGATGAGGGGACTCCACGAACAGAACATCAACTACTGGAACAACACCGCCAGCAAACTCCCACAGACCATGTGGAGAGAAGCGATGAAGAACATCTACGCCCGCGCCCTCTGGAAGACCGGCAAGCACCAGCAGGGACTCGACATCTATGCCGAACAGGGCGACATGGAGAGCATCAAGGCGCTCGCCCGCAACTACCGCAACCTCGCCGGCATACAGAGCATCTATCTCAAGAACCCCAACTCACAGATGCTCACCTACCTCGTGCAGGACTTCGTGAACAACAGTCAGCAGACGAAGGACTGGCAAGAGAAGAATGAGCTGGACAAGGACGAGATGCAGCGCATAGGAGCCAAGGTCATCTACAAGAAGGAAGCCCTCGACTTCATCACCTTCGCCGACAAGGTCATTGCAGAGGGCAAGACCCCTACTCCCTGCCTCTGGCGCTCAGCCACCGCCATGCTCCACTACCTCTACGGCAACCACCAGGAAGCCCTGAAGGACAGCAAGGAGGCATGCACGCTCAACGGCACAGAGAGGATGAAGGACAACGCCCGCGCCATCCGTCTCCTGGCACTCGCCAAGACCTATCAGGGCAAAGACAAGGAGTCTGCCCAACTCGTGGAAGAATTCAAATGGCTCTACGGCAAGGTCAAGGAAGACAGCAACGGCGAGGATCTGTACGGCAACCACTATGTGGAAGTGCAGGAGCGCATCATCTACCGTGCCCTCCACGACACCTTCCTCAGGCTCAGCAAGGAGAGCAAGGGGAAGAAAAGTCTGGAATACAAGAACATGACCAACGCCTTGCACGGCATGATGGACGGCTACGAGCGCGACTTCTCAAAGGGGAAGTCACAGGAGAAGTACATCGACAAGTACATCTACTCCTCCGAGTACTTCGTACACCTCGACTCCCTCTCCGCCCAGCAGCTCGCCAGCTACTACGAGTTCCTCACGTCGCAGCACGACGATGCCTTCGAGCAGTATGTCTGCCAGATGCTCTACCGCAACGCCGACTTCTTCAAGGACCTCATCGGCACCAAGTATCTCGCCGAGGGCAACTTCGGCGAGGCAGTCAACTGGCTGAAGGACGTACCGATGAATTTCATCAACAACCAGGCAATCAGCTTCTATGCCGGGAAACGAAGCTACGGCAAACCCTTCTGGTTCCACCGGCAAAAGGTAAATGACGAAGACGTGTGGAGCCTCGAAAACAACTACGCCCAGATGAAGGAGAACCCCAAGCTGAAGTTCTGCCAGGAGATGGCGCAGCTCATCGGCAGGCACAACGTGAGCCGTGAGGGCGAGGCAAAAGAAGAGCTCGCCTATGAGCTTGCCGTGCGCTACTACCAGGCATCCTGCTACGGCGACTGCTGGTACCTCGCCCACTACGGCAAGAGCGTGGCAGACAGCGCAAGGGTTGGCGAGGCAGACTTTGCCAACATCGCCATCGGCTATCTGAAGGAGAGCAAGCAGAGCAAAGACCTCAAGCTGCGCTACCACTCGCTCTACGCCCTCGCCTCCATCGGCATCGAGCCATGGTACACGACCGCCTACGACGAGAACTACAACGAGAAGACCCTCGTGCAGCACCAGTCCGCACAATATCAGGCGATGCTGGAATGGAGCCGGTTCCGCCACGAGCATCCCGAGGCAGTGGACACCTACACCACCCGCTGCGACATACTCAAGCAATTCGAGAAAACGACAAGACTGAGCAATTGACAAAATACACATTATTATATTATATAAAATATGGCAACAGTTGACGACAAGAAGATCATCTTTTCGATGGTGGGAGTATCAAAGATCATCCCACAAAATCAGAAACAGATTCTGAAGAACATCTACCTATCGTTCTTCTACGGAGCAAAAATCGGCATCATCGGTCTGAACGGCGCGGGTAAGTCCACCCTGATGAAAATCATCGCAGGACTGGAACAGCCCACGCAGGGCGAGGTGGTATGGAGCCCAGGCTACTCTGTGGGCTACTTGCCACAGGACCCTCCACTTGATGAGCAGAAGACCGTGAAGGAGAACGTGATGGAGGGTGTGCAGAAAGTATACGATGCCCTCGCTGAGTACGAGGACATCAACAATAAGTTCGGCATGGAGGAATACTACGGCGACCCCGACAAGATGGACAAGCTGATGCAGCGGCAGGCCGAGGTGCAGGACATCA
>CAVCCB010000032.1:0-18161 GCA_963600595.1 Subdoligranulum sp. APC924/74
GGTACAGGTTGAATCCATGCCCGATGCGCTCTGCCCCCAGGGCAAGTGCCGACGCTATCCACCGAATCAATTAATTCCAAATTTCGCAAAGTTACGTTTTTTTACAGAAATAGCGAAAGAAGCGGAAAAACATCAACATATTTTACAAGATACCGTTCTGCTCATTGCGCACGAACCCATTTGTTTATAAAGGACTATCCCCAAAACTTTCGGTACTCATTCTCAAAGTTGGGGGTAAACACCTCCTTGCCCATATTGTCAAGGATCTCCTGCCTCGTCCAGAAACGACCGCCGTCGAGTTCCTCCTCGGAGGGAGAGACCGCACCGTCGTAGACGCAGCGGTGCACATAGACCAACTCACGCTCCCTCTTGCTCTCAAACACATAGCTGCCCATGGATATCGGGGAGAAATCGGTAATGCCGAGTTCCTCCCTCACCTCTCTCCGCAAGGCTTGCCCCACACTCTCGCCGAGGTCCACATGACCGCCGCACGCCGTGTCCCACTTGCCCGGCTGAATATCCTTCCACTGGGGACGGTGCTGGAGGAAAAGCTCGCCCTTGCTGTTGAAGAGATGGAGATGAATCACAGGATGCAACACCTTGCAACCGTCGTGGGCGTGGCCACGACTGATGGCACCCTGGATGTTGCCCTGTTCGTCTACCACGGGAAACTGTTCTTCTTTGTTGTCTACCATAACCTTTTTTTAGATTACTATCATAATGTAGCGTACTCCTCGGAATATCTCATCATCTGATGGACATAGCTCTCGGTATAGTCGAGCGTCACATCCTTCACATCGCCATTCTCGTCGTACTCCAACTGCATCCAGGGGTTGATGAAGCCCTTGTAGGGGGCAAGGTCCAGCTTCTTGTATCTCTCCAACACCTCGTGGTGAAGCTCGGGATTGATATTGACGGCATATTTCTCCACCAGGAGGCGGGCTGTCTCGAAGTCGCCCTCGCTCTTGATGCGCTGAACCTCAGCGAGCAACTCGCCAAAGGCTCCACGAAGGGCGGCATAGTCAGTGACCTGCACATACGTCTTTCCCTCGTGGTTCACCAGCCGGACGGCTTCAGGCTCATGCTCCAATACCCAGTAGGCAATCAGTGCACGGTTGCGCATGTGCGCCTCCTCTATTTTGTCACCTTCCTTGATACGGATGGTCTGAGTCATCAGACCGTTCATCAGATAGGTATAGTACTGTGCCTTGTAAGCCTCATCGTCGGGCACGAGCCCCAGTTCCACCAGTTTATGGTCGGCGATGTAGTAGAGTCCGAAGAGGTCGGCGCGAGCCTCCTCTATCGTATTGCCATAAGCCTTGAGTGCATCTGCGTCGACACCGGGCAAGAGCTGTCCGCTGCCATGCCCCAGACACTCGTGTAGGTCGGTGTGCAGATCGTCGGTGATGTCGCCATACTTGTCTATCAGACAGAGGGTCTCCCTGTCGATGACAAATTCCTCCCGGAAACCGTTGCCCTGCGCCGCCTTGTTGTATGCCTCCGTCAGATTGCCGATGGTGACGCTCTTCGAGCCATGCACCTGTCTGATCCAGTTGGCATTGGGCAGATTGATGCCGATTGCAGAGGCGGGGTACTCGTCACCGCCGAGCATGGCGGCACAGATCACATTGGCGGTGACGCCCTTCACCTGGGGCTTGCGGAATCGGGGAGCCACGGGAGAATGGTCTTCAAACCACTGGGCGTTATCGCTGATAAGCCTGGTGCGCTGCGTAGCCTCCAGGTCCTTGTACTCCACGATGCCCTCCCATGTGCCCTTCAGGGCAAGGGGGTCGCCATACACCTCGATGAAGCCGTTGATAAAGTCCACGAGTCCCTCCTGCTGCTCCACCCAGGCAATGCTGTACTGATCAAAGTCGTGCAGGTCGCCCGTGTGGTAATACTTAAGCAAGAGGTCGATGACCCTTGCCTGCTGCTCGTTCTCGGCGTATTTCTGCGCCTTTCGGAGCCATGAGGAGATTTTGCGGATTGCCTCGCCGTAGAGTTCCTCTTCCGTCCAGGTGAGTTCCACCAGTTCTCCGTTGCGTTTGATGAGCTTGGAGTTGAGTCCGTAAGAGGGCGGCGTGGCATCATCGGGGTCCTTCATCTTGTCGTAGAAGCGCTCTACCTCGGCTTGCGTCACTCCCTCATAGAAGTTGCAGGCGGAGGTCACGACCAAGTCTTCCCCGTCGGTCTGGTTCACCCGGCGGGGCAAGAGGGTGGGGTCGAAGATGACTGGCACCAGTTTCGACAGCAGGTCTTCCTTCTCCTCCCCTTTCTTCAGGGGGAGCATTTCTGCCGGTGTCTCCTCCATCACCTGATAGAAGAAGTGCTCGGAGAAACCGGGAACGAACTTCCCGGAACCATAATGATGGTAGATACCGCTGGAGAACCACACTCTCTTGAGATAGACCTCAAGAGCCTTGAACTCCTCGCTCTCGCGGTCGCCCTGATAGGAACGGTAGACCGCCTCCAGGGTTTTGCGGATACGGAGGTTGTACTTGCCCTGCTGGTCAAAGGTGATGTCGCGCCCCATGAGGGTGGCCTTCGCCAGGCAAAAGATATATAACTTCTGTCTCAGCGACAGTGTCTCGAATCCCTTGAGCCGATAGCGCAGCATCTGCAGGTCGGCGAAGCGCTCGTCGGTATAGTTGAATGACTGGTTGCCTGTTTCCATTTACTTTACTTTTTTTTCTTCGACTTGTCTTTTTTCTTTGCCTCCAGGTTGCCTCCGTGCTGCTCAAGGTAGTTGATCTTGTAGTCGCGCGGCGTGCAGTCCTTCAGTTTGTAGAAGGCGGCATAGAAGCTCTGTCGGTTGGAGAAGCCCACCATGTCAGCCACCTGCTCCATCGTCAGGCCGAGGTAGCGCTTGTCCACGAGGATAGACATTGCCTCCTCCACCCTGTAGGTATTGACGAGCGTGGCATAGTTCACGTGGAACTTCAGATTGATGACTGCCGAGATGTATCGGCTGTTGGTGCCCAAGTCGTTGGCGAGCCTCTTGGCGGAATACTCCTTGTCCCTATACTTTTTCTGGATCAGCAAAACCTGAAGAATCTTGCCTTGCAGTTCGTCCATGACGGCAGGGCTGATGTTGGTGCGGTAGGTTGCCGCATGTTCCTTTCTTTCCGTTATGTTATATTTTGCCATATCTTTATTTGGAATTAATGAGTATTGAATTGTTGCGTGCAAAAATACTTACTTTTTTCGAAATAATCAAGCATTGGCGCAACTTTTTGTAAAAAAATGCTTACCTTTGCAGAAAACTACCCGTAAATGGAGATAAAAGAGATATTAAGAAACTATTTTGGATACGACTCCTTCCGCTCCAACCAGGAGGCAGCCATCCGCGAGGTGATGGCGGGCAACGACTGCCTGGTGCTGATGCCGACGGGCGGCGGCAAGAGTCTGTGCTACCAGATACCCGCCTTGGCAATGCCCGGCACGGCGGTGGTGGTGTCGCCGCTCATCAGCCTGATGCACGACCAGGTGGAAGCACTCAAGGCGAACGGCATCCCCGCAGAAGAACTCAACAGCGGCAACGACCCCACCGAGGAACTGCTCATCAAGCGCCGGTGCATGGCGGGCGACCTGAAGATTATCTATGTGTCTCCAGAGAAGCTCATCAGCGAGATTCCCTATCTGTTCTGCCACATCCAGGTGTCGCTCTTCGCCATCGACGAAGCACACTGCATCAGCCAGTGGGGACACGATTTCCGACCCGAGTACTCGCAGCTGGGACTGCTGCACGAGCAGTTCAGGGGCGTGCCGGTGATGGCGCTCACCGCCACCGCCGACAAGATCACCCGCCAGGACATCATCCGCCAGCTCCACCTCTCGGGCAAGATCCTCGTGAGCAGCTTTGACCGTCCCAACCTCAGCCTCGCCGTGCGCCGCAACGCCAAGAAAAGCGAGAAGATGAGCTACATACGCCGCTTCATCCGCTCGCACCATGAGGAAGCAGGCATCATCTACTGCCTGTCGAGGAAGACAACCGAGACGGTGGCGAGGGAGCTGATGGAGAGCGGCATCAATGCCGCCGTATATCATGCCGGACTGGCGAACGGGGAAAGGACCTCCGTACAGGAGCGCTTCAAGATGGACAGAGTGCAGGTGGTGTGCGCCACTGTGGCGTTCGGCATGGGCATCGACAAGGGCAACGTGAGGTGGGTCATCCACTACAACCTGCCCAAGAGCATCGAGAGTTTCTACCAGGAGATAGGCCGTGCCGGAAGGGACGGCGCTCCGGCGGAGACGGTACTGTTCTACTCGATGGCGGACGTGATACAGCTTAAGAAATTCGCAGAGGACAGCGGACAGCGGGAGGTGAACATGGAGAAGCTGCGCCGGATGCAGGAATACGCCGAGTCGAGGGTGTGCCGCCGGCGCATCCTGCTCAACTACTTCGGCGAAACTTCCGCCCAAGACTGCGGGCACTGCGATGTCTGCGCACATCCGCCCAAGACCTTCGACGGCACCATTCTGGCACAGAAGGCACTGAGCGCCATCGTCAGAGCTAAGGAAGAGATACACGTAGGCACCTGCATCGAGATCCTGCGCGGCATCAGTTCGCCCAGCGTGCTGCACCATGGCTACAATGCCATCAAGACCTTCGGCGCAGGCAGGGACGACGCCTCCTCCAGAGAGTGGCAGGACTACCTGCTCCAGATGCTCCAGATGGGGTTCTTCGAGATAGCCTACAATGAGCGCAACGCCATGAAGGTGACTTCTCTGGGATGGGACGTGCTGCACGGAAAGCACCGCGTGCAACTGGCGGTGGCACCGGAGAAGGACACCGTCCCGGTGGTGCATGCTCGCCGAGTGCAGGCAACAAGTCCCAAGGCCGATTCTTCCAGCCTCTTCGAGCGTCTCCGCTCCCTCCGCAAGCGCCTCGCCGAAGAACAGGGATATCCACCTTATATTATCTTGTCAGACAAGAGCCTGCACGAGCTTGCCACCCTGCGGCCCAAGAACATGGACGAACTGGGACAGGTCAACGGAATCGGAGATTTCAAGAAGAAGAAATACGGTGAAATCTTCCTGAAGGAAATCAACAAAGGGTTGCTGTAAGGATGGGAGAAAAATAAAAGGCAATTTATTTTGCCGTTTATTCAGAAAACTGTAACTTTGCAAAAAATAACGTCTAAATAACATCAGAGATTATGAAGTTCATTGGAATTATACCGGCACGCTATGCCTCCACCCGCTTCCCCGGCAAGCCGCTGGCATTGCTGGGCGGAAAACCCGTCATACAACACGTCTATGAGAAAGTGAGTGCATCGCTCGAAACAGCCTATGTGGCGACCGACGACGAGCGCATCTTTGACGCTGTGAAAGGCTTTGGCGGAAACGTGGTCATGACACGCAAGGACCACAAGAGCGGCACCGACCGCATCGAGGAAGCCATGGAGAAGATCGGCGGCAACTGGGACGTGGTGGTCAACGTGCAGGGCGACGAGCCCTTCGTGGCGAAGAGCCAACTCGACACCCTCTGCCATTGCTTCGATGACGGCAGCACACAGATAGCCACCCTCGGCAAGGCATTCACCAACATGGATGCCGTGGCGAACCCCAACAGTCCGAAGATAGTAGTAGACAACAACAGCTTCGCCATGTATTTCTCCAGGAGCATCATCCCCTTTGTGCGTGGCAAGGAACAAGGAGAATGGCTCAGCCACTACCCCTTCCTCAAGCATCTGGGCATCTACGCCTACCGCAGGGAGGTGTTGAGAGAAGTGACCCGCCTGCCGCAAAGTTCGCTGGAGCTGGCGGAGAGCCTGGAGCAACTGCGCTGGTTGCAGAACGGATATAAAATAAAGGTGGGAACCACCAACGTGGAGACCGTGGGCATCGACACACCGGAAGACCTGCAGAGGGCAGAGGAATTCCTCAAGGAGCAAGGGGCAGAATGACAATGGAGCTGAAGGATACAGTAAGCAGATACATCCGACGCCACCAACTCCTAAAAGTTGACGGCAAATATCTCGTAGCATTGTCCGGAGGGGCTGACAGCGTGTGCCTGCTCCTGTTGCTCCACCAGATGGGCTATCAGGTGGAGGCGTGCCACTGCAACTTCCACTTGCGCGGCGAAGAGTCAGACAGGGACGAAGCGTTCTGCGTAGACCTCTGCCAGCAGCTCGCCGTACCCATCCACCGCATCCATTTCGATACGAGGGAGTATGCCGGACTCCACAAGGAAAGTATCGAACTGGCGGCAAGAAACCTGCGCTACAGATATTTCGGGCAACTGATGCAAGACCTGGATGCCGATGCCATCTGCGTGGCCCATCACCGGGACGACAACGCGGAAACTGTCTTGATTAACCTGCTCAGGGGTACAGGCACAAAAGGACTGAGGGGCATTCTACCCATGAACGGTCGCATCATCAGACCTCTGCTCTGTGTGGGAAGAGACGACATTCTGAGATACCTGGAGAGCCTGCATCAACCTTTCGTCATTGACAGTTCCAACCTCGTAGACGATGTGGTGCGCAACAAGATACGCCTCCATGTAATCCCACTACTCAAGGAAATCAATCCCGCTGTGGTGGAGAACATCGCCCACACCGCCGCCTACCTCACGGAGGCAGACAAGACATTGGAAGCACTCCTGGGCGAGCACATCCATGAGCGGCAGGACGGCGACAAAGTGTTTATCCCCAAGAAAGACATCCTGGGAAGCCCCAGCGCAGAATACACCCTGTTCCACTGCCTCTCTCCCTACGGCTTTGGGGGCAGTTCCATCCAAGAAATACTGACAAGCATCCACACCCCTGGCAAACTATGGCAGTCTGCCACCCACCAACTCACCATCGACCGCGATCTGCTCATCGTCCGTCCCATCCTCCACCGGGAAATGAAAACGATGAGGATTCCCGAGACAGGCATCTACCGATGGACTGAAAAGAAGAGAATCCGTCTCAACACATACGAGCGAGAGTCAGGATTCCAGCCCAGCCGCTCGCCATGGACCGCCACCCTGGACGCCGACAAAGTCACCTTCCCCCTAAAGGTAAGACCCATACAACAAGGCGACCGCTTCCAACCGTTCGGCATGAGAGGAAGCAAACTGATAAGCGACTATCTCACAGACCGGAAGCTCAACCGCTTCGAGAAAGAGGAGATAATGGTGGTGGAAGACGCCTGCCACAACATCGTATGGCTGGTGGGAGAAAGAACTTCCGAACTGTGCAAGATTACAGGAAATACCCAGAAGGTATTGGAGATAAGATATGAAGACTATTTTTAGTTAGATAATTAATGTTAAAGTTTAGCCGAAGAAATAACAACTTATTCTTTTTTTTACTATATTTGCGACAATTTGTGAGATGTAACGCCAATGGCGTTTCTATCTGCAAAGAAAGATAATATTATCAGTTTTATAGGAGAAAAGGGAAGAATGAGGCAACTAAAGATTCAGAAGAGCATCACCAATCGCAACAGCGAGGCGCTCGATAAGTATCTTGTCGAGATTGGTCGTGCCCCAATGATTTCCATCGATGAGGAAATCGAGCTGGCTCAGGCCATCAAGAAAGGTGGCAGGGCAGGTGACATCGCCAAGAACAAGCTGGTGGAAGCCAACTTGCGTTTTGTCGTGTCGGTCGCCAAGCAATACCAGCACCAAGGTCTCACTCTTACCGACCTCATTGACGAGGGCAACATCGGACTGATCAAGGCAGCGGAGAGATTCGACGAAACCCGCGGCTTCAAGTTCATCTCCTATGCCGTGTGGTGGATACGCCAGAGCATCCTCCAGGCCATCGCTGAACAGAGCCGTATCGTGCGACTGCCACTCAACCAAGTGGGGTCGCTCAACAAGGTGAACCACGAGATCAACAAGTTCGAGCAGGAAAACCAGCGCCGCCCCAGTGTGGAGGAGCTGTCGGCACGCACAGGCGTGGACGAGGACAAGATTTCACAGAGCATGGCTGCCAGCGGGCATCATGTAAGCATCGACGCCCCTTTTGGCGACGATGACGACAACTCCATGGCAGATGTGATGGCAAGCGGAGATGACAGTCGCGCCGACAAGCAAGTGGACCACGAGAGTATGGCAAAGGAACTGAAGCAGGTGCTCTGCAAGGTACTGAAGGAGCGCGAGCGACAGATCGTCTGTGCCTGCTATGGAATCGGAGAGCCCGAGAAGGGCCTGGAAGAAATCGGCGACAAAATGGGACTCACAAGAGAACGCGTGCGCCAGATTCGCGAGAAGAGCATCAACAAGCTCAGAGACTCCGGCAATGTCAAGATTCTGATGAAATACCTTGGGTGATGTTCTGCCATTTGCCCACGATAATATGTCTCACCATCTTCTTATGCCTAGCCGCTTCAGGCCATGCAAGGAATACGGCACCGAAGAACGCCTTCCGTGATTCGGTGCTGAATCGTATCTGCGTCTATGCCTCGCAGAGGACCACCTCGACAGAGGACTCCAAGGTCACCTACTCCTACACTAAGTTCAAGCTGCGCACCAACAAGCGCAACGCAACACTAATGCTCGTGCCCAGCATGTACGCCGTGGCGCACGGCGTGGGAAGGGAGTTCTTCGGTGAATACTACAACAAGGTGACGCTCGACGAGCAGGAAAAGCCCAACTTCCAGCGTATCCTCTACGTCAGCACTGTGCCTCATAAGGAGAGTCCCATGCTCTCGGCAATGTTCCAGTACATGGTGCCCACCGTCTATGACGAGAATCTCTACCAGAACAACATCCTGTCTCCCTTCCATCCCAGCAACCGCAAGTTCTACAGCTACCGCGTCACTCCCCTGCCCTACGATATGGCGCAGGTCTATGCCTACCCCAGGCTGAAGAACACCCAAGTGGTGGAGACCAAGGCTATCGTCAACGCCAAGACGGGCAAGATTGTCATGGTGGACTTCGAGGGAGAGTACGACATGACCCGCTTCTACATCTCCCTCGTCATGGGCAGAGGCGACGACTACAGTTCGCTGGTGCCCAAGAGATGCGACCTCAAGGTAAACTTCCGCTTCCTCGGCAATAAGATCACCGGTTCCTATACCACTCTCTACCATCTGCCGAAAGTATTGCAGGACACCCTCGGCAACGTAGCCGACACGACGTTGATGGCACAGGTGCGCCCCATCAAGCTGAACAAGGACGAACAACAAATCTACGAGAAATTCTACGAGCTGAGGAACCACAGGGACTCCGCCAACGCCAACAAGCCCAAGAAGAAGGATTTCGTCAACGACTTCCTCTGGAACGTCATCGGCGACAACATGGTCAACTACATCGGACAAGACTTCGGCAAGCAGAAGCAAGGCAACCTCAGGCTCAGCCCCATCCTCAATCCCCTCTACATGAGCTATTCAGGCAGGAAGGGCATAGTGTACAAATTGGAGCTGAGAGGCAACTATACCTTCAATGATGACGTGACGCTGTCAATGGGCATCCGCGGTGCCTACAGCTTCAAGCAACATTGGCTCTACTACACCATCCCCGCCTACTTGAAATACAACCAGAAGCACAACGGCTGGTTACAGTTGGAATTCGGTAACGGCAACCGTATCCGCACCAATATGGTAGCGCGCAAGATACTCGGCATCAGCGAGAAGAGAGACAGTATACACTGGTCTCCTGGAGATGACTACACCGAATTCAAGGACAACTACCTGAAGATTACCAACCATTGGAGCTTCAACTCCCACTGGGGGTTCGAGGCAGGACTGGTGGCACACCACCGGCAAGCCCTCTTCCCCAAGTTCTACGAGGACAACGGCTACCCCTCCTCCTACCGCTCCGTGGCACCCAACCTCGCTCTGGAGTGGTTGCCCAAAGGCAAGACCGGTCCCTTCTTCAAGATAGACTACGAGCGGAGCTTCAAGGGATTCCTCCATTCCAACATTGACTACGAACGGGTGGAGATGGACATGCAGAACATCTTCCGCATCTCCCGCAGAAGGCTCATCTCCATGCGGGTAGGTGCCGGTTTCTACACCATGAAAGGCGACCACTGGGACTTCATCGACTATACCAACTTCCGCGATAACAACCTGCCCGGCGGATGGAACGACGAGTGGAGCGGTGACTTCGAGTTGCTCAACGCCGAGTGGTACAATGCCTCCGACTATTACTTCCGCACCAACCACAGCTATGAGGCACCGATGCTGTTCATGGCATGGGTACCGCTGCTGGGCAGGTTCGTGGAAAAAGAGCGGCTCTACGTCAACACCCTCTTCGTGCGCCGCCTCCATCCCTACACAGAATGGGGCTACAGCATCCAGACCCGCCTCATCTCCCTCGGTTTCTTCGCAGCGTTCAAGAACGAGAAATACTACGGAGCCGGCTGCAAATTCAGCTTCGAGCTGTTCAGACATTGGTAAAACAAAAACAACAATACAATGAGACCACAACTCACCGTCTACAAGGCAAGCGCGGGGTCAGGAAAGACCTTTACCCTTGCCAGAGAATACATGACATTGGTGATAGACAACCCAATGGCATACCGCACCATCCTCGCCGTCACCTTCACCAACAAGGCGACGGAGGAGATGAAACTGCGCATTCTCAGCCAACTCTACGGCATCGCACAACACCTGCCTTCCTCTGCCGACTATCTGGAACAGATCAAGAAGGCACTGCCCCACCTCTCCGAACAGCAGATAGAGCAGAACGCCAGGACAGCCCTCGGACTGCTCATCCACAACTACAACTACTTCCGCGTGGAGACCATCGACACCTTCTTCCAAAGTGTGCTGCGCAACCTGGCGAGGGAGCTCGACCTCACCGCCAACCTTCGCATCGGGCTCAATGACTACCAGGTGGAGCAACAGGCAGTAGACGAGCTGATAGAATCGCTGGGGAACACCGACCGACTGCTCTTCTGGATCATGGACTACATCCAGGAGAACATCGCCGACGACAAGAGCTGGAATGTAATAGGACAAGTCAAGAAATTCGGCGAGAACATCTTCAAGGACTTCTATAAAGACCATGCCGCCAAGCTTGAAGAATGCATCCAGCAGGAAGGATTCTTCAAGGCATACACCGCAGAGATCAGAAAGAAGCGCAACAATGCGAAGGACAGTATCCAACGCTATGCCGCCTTGTTTTTCAAAAAACTAGAAGAAAACAGCCTCTCCGCCGATGACCTTGCGGGCAAGACACGCGGCATCTGGAGCTACTTCAACAAGCTGCGACAAGGAAAGGTGGATGATGCAGACCTCCAGAACGAGACGTTAGCCAAATGCATGAAAAGTCCCACTGCATGGGTAAAAAACGGCACAGACGTGCCTGGCAATCCCGTATTTGACTGTGTAGTATCCGACTTACGCCCCATCTTGAAAGATATTGAGGAAATACGCCCTCAATTGGCGAAAGACCTCAAGAGCGCCGAGCTCACCCTCAAGCACCTCAACCAACTGCGCCTGTTGGGCAGCATCGACAAGAAAGTGAGGGAGATGAACCAAGAGGCAAACAGGTTCCTGCTCAGTGACACCCAGACCCTCCTCCACTCGCTCATACAAGACAGCGACTCGCCTTTCATCTTTGAGAAGATAGGCACCCAACTGGAACATGTCATGATCGACGAGTTCCAGGACACCAGCACCGTGCAATGGAAAAACTTCAAGGTGTTGCTTGAGGAAACCATGAGCCGCGAGAACGCCGGCAACCTCATCGTGGGCGACGTGAAGCAGAGCATCTACCGATGGCGGTCGGGCGACTGGCGGCTGCTCAACAACATAGAGGAAGAGTTCGGCACCAACGGCAAGACCATCAAGATAGAGAACCTCGACACCAACTACCGCTCCGACCGCAACATCATAGACTTCAACAACGCCTTCTTCACCGTGGCAGAAGGCAGGGAGAGAGAGGCAGTGACGGCATCCAACCCTGAGGAAGCCGACCAACTGAAGAATGCCTATGCCGACGTGGAGCAAAAGGTGCCCGAGAAGAAGCCGTCCAAAGGCTATGTGAGGATGCGGCTCTTAGCCACCTCCACCGACAAAGAGAACATCATGGCAGAGACCCTCTCCACCGTCAGCCAATTGGTGAGCATAGGAGTAGAATACCGTCAGATAGCCATCCTCGTGAGAAGTAACAGGACGATACAGGACATCGCCGACTACTTCATGGCAAACTCCGACTATCCCCTGGTCTCCGACGAGGCTTTCCGTCTGGATGCATCGCAGAGCGTCAACACACTGGTCACCGCCCTCCGACTCCTCACCTCCCCCCAAGACGAGATCAGCAGGACCGTGCTGCGCAAGTTTGCCATACGGTTCCTGGGTTCGGAAGCTGTTGTCGACTTACTCGACAAGCAGCGCGAGGCATTGCTCCAGATGCCGCTCTTCGACCTCACCGAACGACTCTTCACCGAACTCAAGCTCGGAGAGATAGAGGAGATGAGACAACAGAGTGCCTACGTCTGCGCCTTCTACGACCAAATGAACAGCTATCTTGCAGACAACAGCAGCGACATAGAGAGCTTCCTCGACGAGTGGAACAACTCCATCCACGAGAAGAGTATCCATAGCGATGCCATCGATGGCATCCGCCTCATCACCATCCACAAGAGCAAGGGACTGGAGTTCGACCACGTGGTAATGCCCTTCTGCGACTGGACGCTGGAGAAAACCAATACCATCTGGTGCAGCCCACAGGAAGAGCCTTACAACAAACTGCCCCTCGTACCCGTCGATTTCAGTGCAAAACAGATGAAGGGCAGCATCTACGAGACCGACTATCATCACGAGCACCTGCAGAACGTGGTGGACAACCTCAATCTTCTATACGTCGCCTTTACCCGTGCCAGCCACAGCCTCTTCGTCCTCGCAAAAAGGGGGAGCACAGCATCCCGCTGTTCCGTCATCGAACAAAGCCTGACCGATGTAAAGGAGAAATTGACAGCCCTGTCACAACCTATGCTCCTGATGGGCTGCGGGTCTGACGCAAAGACCTCGGATATTCTCTTCGAATACGGACAGCTGACAGCCTCCGCTTCCCAGGAGAAGAAAGAGAAAAAAGCACCCGGCAAGAACATATTCACCATGCCCTCGGAAAGCATCAGTATCGACATCTCCGCCACCCCCAAGCTTCCCGAGTTCAGACAGAGTAACAAGAGTCGCGACTTTATCGAGGGCGACGAAGAAGAAGAACAGCAGAAACACTACATCAAGATGGGCACCGTGATGCACAGTCTCTTCTCTACCATCCATACCACAGATGACGTGGAGGGCGCACTGAAGGAACTGGAGCTGGACGGTGTTCTCTACGACGAGAACATCTCCCGCGAGAAAGTGGAACAGATGGTACGCAAGCGTTTGGAGACACCCTTGGTGAAAGACTGGTTCTCTAACCGCTGGACCGTATTCAACGAATGCGCAATCCTCAGCGTGGAGGACGGCAAGGTGAAAGAACACCGCCCCGACCGAGTGATGAAGGCTGAGGGCGAGACCGTGGTGGTAGACTTCAAGTTTGGCAAGCCCAAGGACGAACACCACCGGCAGGTGCGCCAGTACATGGACTTGCTCTCGGGCATGGGACATAAGAAAGTAAGAGGGTACCTATGGTACGTGTACCCCAACAGAATCGTGGAAGTAAAATAAGCAACGACAAACAATGGAATCATTTTTGACATACATAGCGGAAGACCTTATCCGCAAATACGGTAATGACCTGAGCGACATCGCCATCGTATTCCCCAACAAGCGAGCCTCCCTCTTCCTCAACGAGAGCCTCGCCCGACTGGTGGAGAAACCCATTTGGAGTCCCAAGTACATTACCATCAGTGACCTCTTCCGCCAGCACAGCAAGCTGAAGGTGGGCGATCCCATCAAACTGGTATGCGACCTCCACAAGGTCTTCGTGCAATGCACTGGAATCGACGAGACCCTCGACCACTTCTACGGCTGGGGACAACTCCTCATCTCCGACTTCGATGACATCGACAAGAACATGGCTGATGCCGACAAACTCTTCGCCAACCTAAGGGATATCCATGAGCTGGACGACATCTCCTACCTCACCGACGAGCAGAAGCGGATGATACGGAAGTTCTTCAGTAACTTTTCCGAAGACCACAACTCCGAGCTGAAGAAGCGGTTCCTGCAACTATGGAGCCACTTCTGCAACATCTACCACGCCTTCAACGACCGGCTCGCCTCACAGGGACTCGCCTACGAGGGCGCACTCTACCGAAAAGTGGCGGGCGACCCGAACGGGGAATTCAGGCACAGAAAATACGTATTTGTGGGCTTCAACATGATGCAACGCGTGGAACAGACGCTCTGCGACAGGCTGCAGAAGGAAGGCAAGGCAGTATTCTACTGGGACTACGACCGCTATTATATGGACAACAAGAACGAGGCGGGCCACTACATACGCCAGTACCTCAAAGCATACCCCAACGAACTGGCAGACTACCCACAAGGTGAAATCTACGACAATATGAGTAAAGCCAAGAACATCACCTACATTAGCGCACCCACCGAAAACATCCAGGCACGCTACATCCACTCATGGCTCATGGAGAACGGGCGCTACCGTGCCGGAAGGAAGACCGCTGTGGTGCTCGCTGACGAGAAACTCCTGCAGACCGTTATCCACTCCCTGCCCAAGGAGGTGGAGAGCGTCAACATCACCATCGGATACCCCCTGCAGCAAACACCGTTCTACAGTCTCGTGCAACAACTCATGAAGCTCCAGACCCTTGGTCACCCCAGGGGCAGCGGCACCTATCGTCTGCACTACGTCAACATCGTACTGCGCCATCCCTATGCACGTTTCATCTCACCCCGCCACCAAGACCTCATAGGCGACCTGGAACAGTACAAGCGCTTCTACCCCACCCGAGAATCGCTCTGTCTGGATGGCGACGAGGGTCTCAAGCTCCTTTTCTGCGACCTGGAGACAAGCGACAATTACAACCTCAGCCTCGTGAACTACCTCCTCGCCGTGCTGAAGACCATCGGTGTCAACGCCAAGCAATTCGATGACCACCTCTTCCAAGAGTCACTTTTCAGAACCTATACCCTCCTGAACCGCCTCCACGGACTGATAGAGGCGGGTGACCTGACAGTGGACATCATCACCCTCGAGAGGCTCATCCAGCAACTCATCCAGACCACCAGCATCCCATTCCACGGAGAGCCGGCAGAAGGCATACAGATAATGGGCGTACTGGAAACGCGCAACCTCGATTTCGATCATGTACTCGTCTTGTCGTGCAACGAGGGCAACCTTCCCAAGGGCGTCACAGACTCCTCCTTCATCCCCTATTCCCTACGCAAGGCATACGGACTCACCACCGTCGACAACAAGGTGGCGATCTATGCCTATTACTTCCACAGTCTGTTGCAGCGAGCCAGCGATGTGACCCTCTGCTACAACAATTCCACAGAAGACGGACATACCGGCGAGATGAGCCGCTTCATGCTGCAACTGATGGTGGAGAGCAAGCACAGGATAAGAAGACTGTCGCTTGTGGCGGGACAGGTGCCCATGAGAACCGAATGCGAGGCAGAACCGAAGACTGAAGAGGTGATGAAAGTGCTGGAGAAAGGAAGACTCGTCACCCCCACTTTCCTCAACACCTACCTGAGATGTCCCAAGCGATTCTTCTTCAGATATATAAAGGGACTGGAAGAATTGGAAAAAACAGACGAGGACGCAGTGGACAACAGTGTGTTCGGAGAAATCTTCCACCGCGCTGCTCAGTTGTTCTACCTGCAGTGTGCCAGTCCATCCAATATCCAGACCGACCCACATGGAGAGCCACAGATAATACATCCCATCGTGGTGGGCAAGAACGTGATAGAGTCGGCGCTGAAGCACAACGACCGACTGTACCGCCTCGTGGACGAAGCATTCCGCGAGATACTCTTCAAGGTAAGTCCCAAGGATTACCATCCGCACTATAACGGCATACAACTCATTAACAGGGAAGTAATCGTCAACTACCTAAAGCAGCTGCTGACAATTGACAACCGCCTTGCCCCCTTCACCATCTTGGGACTGGAGGTGAAGGTGACGAGGGACATCGAGTTTGAAACACCAGTGGGTAAGAAAAGACTCAGGATGGGCGGCTTCATCGACCGCCTGGATGCCATAGACCACGGCAACGGCAACGACATGGAGCGTATCCGAGTAATCGATTACAAGACAGGGCATGCCTCCGTCACTTTTCCCAAAAGCATTGATGACATCTTCAATCCATCAGAACTGTCGCGGCACAGCGACTACTATCTTCAGGCAATGCTTTACTCCCTCATCGTGAAGGAAGACGGCAAGTTGAACCCCTCCAGAAAAGCCGTGAGTCCCGCTCTGCTCTTCATCCAGCGCGCCAGGTCGGAGGAATACGACCCCACGCTCAAACTGGGCAAGGAGTTAATCCTAGATGCCGCAGAGCATAAGGAGGCTTTCATGGAAGGACTGACGGGACTCATCGCCGAAATCTTCAACCCTTCCGTTCCCTTCGCTCCCACAGACGACAAGCATCGCTGCGAAAGGTGTCCGTATGCAGCACTATGCAAATAAAGAGATATTACTTTGCCCGAAAGAAAGAGAAGAAATAAAGTCCCAGGAAGGTAATGGCACCATTGAGCATCAACAGCTCATAGCCAAACTTATAACCCGTGGCGGCAGAGGTGGCGTAATCTATTGCCAGACACAAAAGTGGACTGGCAATCGCCACCCATGGCGTCATCTTGTCATTCACCCCTCGCTTGGTGAACAAGCCGTAGGCAAAAAGTCCCAGCAAGGGACCATAAGTGTAGGAGCAGAGGATATAGATGGCATCGATGACACTGGTAGAGTCGAATGCCCTAAACAGCACGATGAAGAGTATGAACACCAATGCCACACCAAGATGGGCAACCTTGCGAAGCCTTACGTCATCACCTCTTCCGAATATATCGACACACAGACTCGTGGTAATCGCCGTGAGTGCAGAATCGGCACTGGAGAAACTTGCCGCCACAATTCCAATGGTGAAGAATACCACTACCAGCACACCCATTTCTCCCGACGCGGCAAACATCGGCAAGAGATCATCGGAAGCTGCTGGCAGGGGCACTCCCTGCTGCCGGGCGAGCATCATCAGCAATACACCAAGAGAGAGGAAGAGTAAGTTGGCAGGCACGAAGGAAAAACCATAGGTACACATATTCTTCTGCGCCTCGCGGAGTGACTTGCAGGTGAGCGTCTTCTGCATCATGTCCTGGTCAAGCCCCGTCATCACAATCACCACAAAGATGCCACTGAAAAACTGCTTCCAGAAATTCTGTCTCGACATCCAGTCATCAAAGACAAATATGCGCGAATGACTATCAGCAGCTATCGCCTTCACCGCCTCCAAGGGCGAAAGGTGGAGCTGCAATGTCACCTCGCGAATGATTAGCATCAGGGCAGCAAACATACAGGCGGTCTGCAATGTATCAGTCCACACCAACGTCTTGATGCCCTCCTTGCGCGTATAGAGCCAGATAAGCAACACCATGAGAGGGACAGTAATCCAAAAAGGAACACCCAAATCGTCAAGAACAAACCGTTGCAGAATGATACACACCACAAAAAATCGCACCGCCGCTCCCGTCATCTTGGACAGCAGGAAGAAAGAAGCGCCTGTCTTATAAGTATACTTACCAAAGCGGTGCATCAGGTAACTGTAGATTGTGGTGAGATTATAGCGGTAATAGATGGGCAAGAGGAAAAATGCCACAAGAAAATAGCCCACTATGAAGCCCAGGCACATCTGCAAATATGTCATATCCATACCAACCGCCATACCAGGAACGCTGACGAACGTGATTCCCGAGATGCTGGCACCCACCATGCCGAATGCCACCATATACCAAGGTGACTTACGATTGGCGCGATAAAACGTCTCATTGCTGCTCTCCCTTCCTGACACAATTTGGCTGAAGAGCAGTAATGCACAAAAATAAGCTAATATCGTGAGTAAAATAATCATTTTATATCTCTCTTTTACTGAAACAAAAAAACCTCCGAGATAAAATCTCGAAGGCTTAGCGGTGCGTACGAGACTCGAACTCGTGACCTCCTGCGTGACAGGCAGGCATTCTAACCAACTGAACTAACGCACCAAAATACAAACTCGAAAACCTCAACAAGCGGTGCGTACGAGACTCGAACTCGTGACCTCCTGCGTGACAGGCAGGCATTCTAACCAACTGAACTAACG
>CAVCCB010000033.1:0-17913 GCA_963600595.1 Subdoligranulum sp. APC924/74
GGTCAAGGGACAGGTACCTTGACCCTTTTGTCTCACCTCCACAATGTTTCTTCCTACCAACCCATGGGGAAGCCCATGGCAAGGATATCCACGTTGGGATGCTTCAAAAGCAGTTTCTTCAAGTCTACAGCAAAGTGGTTGTTGGACTTGATACTATCAAGCAAAAGAAGTATCTTTGCAGTGCTGGTGGGATTTTCCATCAGTTCATTATTTATCGCTGTAGTGACCTTCCACATCGAGCACCAGAATAACAAGAACCTCGTCGTAGATGTCATAGATAATGCGGTCGTGGGCCGTGATGTGACGTGACCAGGAAATGTCCTTGCCACCCTTTAGGGGTTCTGGATGGCCACGACCCGTTCTGGGATGCTGTTCCAATTCTGGGAGGAGGTCGTGAAGTTTCTTAAACGCCAAGGGATTGGACTTCTTCCACTTCTTGATGACCTTTTGGGCCTCCAAGGAATAGTCGATGCTGTAGCTCATAGGCTATCCATCCATTTTTGGGCTGCTGCCGCATTGTCGAAATGAAGGGTTTTCCCTTCCTTGTACTCCTGCCTGGCCTTTTCAATCCTCTCGGCCAGTTCTGGCGTGATAGTCAATTCATCGTCCTGGACGGGAACGATGGCGTAGAGCTGCCGCTTCCGGCGGATGAACACATGCTCACCGGCATCAACCCGATCAAAGGATGTAGCCATCTGGCTTCTGAAATCTCTTACTGTCAACTGTGTCATAACTCTTTATTGTTTGGTCTCGGGTGCAAAAATAGTGCTTCTCTCCGAAACTACCAAACTTTTTGTGTACAAAATGATGTACACGCCTTTTTTCCACGCGTTTAGACACTCTACAGAGTAAAAGCAAGCTTTTCTCTGCATTCGCTGCTCCAAAATTTGGTATTTCCAAATATTCATAGTATTTTTGCCGTGGAATAATATAATTCACTAAACGCTACGCAACAATATGGGAAAGCTGGCACTCCTTTTATGCTACATTCTGTCCGTGTTTCCGGCGGATGCAAACGAGAACAGGCGGCATATCCATGTCGTCAAGCGAGGACACAAGAATTCCCATCGAGGGCATACGGTTGCTAAGATATGGACAGAAAAAGATGGCAAGAAATGCATCGAAATAGCTTGGTCAGAATTAACTGCGACAGAAGAAATTCTCATATTGAACGCCATAGACCAACACTGGGATAAACTCAACAAACATATAGATGCAGTCTTTGCTGGCAAGAAAATCAGAATACTCAAATTTTAAATAGAACAATTATGTGTAAGTACAAAGACACGAATCTGGGAATCAAGAAACTTGACTTTAATGTCAAGCGCGGAGCTATGGCTGTTTTCTTGACAGACGGACGTGAAGTCATAGTCCCCATATCCATGTTTCCAGATATAAAACGACTGAACAAGTCGCAGCGAGAAGACTATATGATCATGGATGACCAGTATTTCTCTTTCGAGGCTTCCAGTAAGATTTATTCCGTGAAGGATGTCCTTCATGCTTAGTTTAGTCGTACTCTGACCTTCGGTCGAAGGTACTCACGCTTGAGAATAAAAATAAATTGGCATTTATTTTGTATTCTTCTCACTTAATCGTACTCTGACCTTCGGTCGAAGGTACTCACGCTTGAGAATAAAAATAAATTGGCATTTATTTTGTATTCTTCTCACTTAATCGTACTCTGACCTTCGGTCGAAGGTACTCACGCTTGAGAATAAAAATAAATTGGCATTTATTTTGTATTCTTCTCGCTTAATCGTACCTTTGCAGTCCGAGAAAGAAACGTTAGTATGAAGGAACATCAGAATCCATTTTTAATACCCTATAACACACCGCACGACACGGTGCCCTTCGACCGCATCCGTATGGAAGACTACGAAGAGGCGTTCATGGAGGGCATACGCCGCGACAACGAGCTGATAGACCGCATCGTCAATAACCCGGACAAGCCGACCTTCGACAACACGGTCATCCATACCGATGAGGACAGGGAAGACGGCTACTACGACCTGCTGGGGCGCGTGTCGACCGTATTCTTCAACCTGCTGTCGGCAGAGACCAACGACGAGATGGACGCTCTGGCACAGAAGATGCAGCCCATCCTAACCCAACACGCCAACGACGTGCGCCTCAACCCACGGCTGTTCGAGCGCATCCGGCAGGTGCACCGCCACCACCGCCGCCTCACCGCCGAGGAGCAACGGCTGCTGGACGACTGCTACGATGGCTTCGTGCGCAGCGGTGCGCTGCTCGACGAGCAGGGCAAGGAACGCCTGCGTCAGCTGACGGAAGAGGCTTCGGTGCTCGCCTTGCAGTTTTCGCAGAACCTGCTGAAGGAGAACAAAGCCTTCACGCTGCACCTCACCAACGAGGAGCAGCTCGACGGACTGCCCGACACGGCACGCGAGGCCGCCGCACAGACCGCCCGGGAGATGGGGAAAGACGGATGGGTGTTCACCCTCGACCAGCCCTCCTACTCGCCCTTCATCACCTACTCCACCCGGCGCGACCTGCGCCAAAGGCTGTATATGGAGCGCAACACCGTCTGCACCCACGACAACGGCGAGAACAACACCGCAATCTGCAAACGCCTCGTCAACCTGCGCCGCGAAATGGCACAGCTGTTAGGCTTCAAGACCTATGCGGACTATGTACTGAAACACCGCATGGCCTCCAATGCCCGAAACGTGTACCGCCTGCTGGACGACCTGATTGATGCCTACAAGCCGACGGCCGTCAAGGAGCGGAAGGCCCTGGCACAGACGGCAGGCCGCGAGGTGGAGCAGATGAAGCCCTGGGATGTGGCCTACTATTCGCACAAGTTGCAGATGAAACGCTACAACATCGACTCCGAGATGCTGCGCCCATACCTGGAGCTGTCGAAGGTCATCGGGGGCGTGTTCGGACTGGCCAACCGCCTCTACGGCATTACCTTCCGGGAGAACAAGGACATCCCCGTCTATCATCCCGACGTGAAGGCCTACGAGGTGTTCGACCGCGACGGCAGCTACCTGGCCGTGTTCTATGCCGACTTCCATCCGAGGAAGGGTAAGCAGGGCGGCGCATGGATGACCTCCTATCAAGGGCAGTGGATTACCAAGAAGGGCGAGAACGTGCGCCCCCACGTCAGCGTGGTGATGAACCTCACGAAGCCCACCGCCGACAAGCCGGCACTGCTCACCTTAGGCGAGGTGGAGACCTTCCTCCATGAGTTCGGCCACGCACTCCACGGTATGTTTGCCAACACCCGTTTCGAGAGTCTCTCGGGCACCAACGTATGGTGGGACTTCGTTGAGCTGCCCTCGCAGTTTATGGAGAACTACGCCGTGGAGAAAGACTTCCTCCGCACCTTCGCCGTCCACTATCAGACCGGCGAGCCCCTGCCCGACGAACTCATCCGGCGCATCAAGCGGAGTCGCAACTTCATGGCGGCCTGCGGCTGTCTGCGACAGGTGTCGCTCGGACTGCTCGACATGGCCTACTACACGCAGCGGAAGCCCTTCGACGAGGACATCCCCACCTTCGAGCGGAAAGCCTGGAAGAAAGCCATCATCGGCGAACAACTTCCCGACACCTGCATGACCGTGCAGTTCTCGCACATCATGGCCGGAGGCTACGCTGCCGGATACTACAGCTACAAATGGGCGGAAGTGCTCGATGCCGATGCCTTCGCCGTCTTCAAGCGACACGGCATCTTCGACCAGGAGACGGCACAGCGTTTCCGCGACAACATTCTCTCCAAGGGCGGCACCGAACACCCCATGACCCTCTACAAACGTTTCCGCAAGGGAGAGCCCACCATTGACGCATTACTGAAAAGAAATGGAATCAAAAGAGAAACAAAGAAAGCTTGACCTCCGCTACCTGAGGATGGCCACCATCTGGGCCGAGAACTCCTACTGCCTGCGCCGGCAGGTGGGTGCACTCGTTGTGAAGGATGGTATGATTATCAGTGACGGCTTCAACGGCACACCCAGCGGCTTTGAAAACCACTGTGAAGACGACAACAGCGTCACCAAGCCCTATGTGCTCCACGCCGAAGCCAATGCCATCACCAAGCTGGCGCGCTCGTCGAACAACTCCGACGGAGCCACCATCTACATCACAGCTTCCCCCTGCATCGAGTGTGCGAAGCTCATCATCCAGGCCGGCATCCGCCGCGTGGTCTACGGCGAGCAGTACCGTCTGACCGACGGCATTGAGCTGCTGCAAAAGGCCGGCATAGAAACCCTGTACCTTAACCCCAATGAATGAAATGAAAGAGAGAAAAACCAGCCGCTTCATGCCCCTGCTCATGGCACTCTGTGTCATCGTGGGCGTCATCATAGGCACCTTCTACGCCAACCACTTCTCGGGCAACCGCCTCAACATCATCAACACCAACAGCAATAAGCTCAATAACCTGTTGCGCATCATCGATGCACAATACGTTGACACCGTCGACATCAACGGGCTGGTGGAGAAGGCCATGCCCCAGATACTGGCAGAACTTGATCCCCACTCCATCTACATCTCCGCCAAGGATATGCAGATAGCTGACGACGAACTGAAAAGCTCCTTCTCGGGAATCGGCGTGGAGTTCACCATCCGCGAGGACACCCTGCACGTGCAGCAGGTCATCAGCAACGGGCCGTCGGAAAGGGCTGGAGTGCTCGCTGGCGATAAAATCGTGGCTGTGGACGACAAGCCCTTCACTGGGAAGACCTTGACCAACGAGGAAGCCATGCGCCGACTGAAAGGTCCGAAAGACACGAAGGTGAAGCTCGGCATCCTGCGCTACGGTGAGAAGAAACTCCGCACCATCGTCGTCACCCGTGGCGAGATACCGTCAAAGAGCGTGACCGCCGCCTATATGCTCAACGACAGCACGGGCTACATCCGCATCAGGAAGTTTGCCGAGAACACCTATGCCGAACTGCTCATCGCCCTGGCACAGCTCTCGCAGCAGGGACTGGAGAACCTCACCATCGACCTGCGCGGCAACACGGGCGGATATATGGAGCCTGCTGTGCAGATGGCCAATGAGTTCATGCCCAAAGGACGGCTCATCACCTACATGGAGGGACGCAAGTCGCCCCGCAAGGAGTTCCGCAGCGATGGGCGCGGCAGCTACCAGCACATCCCCCTCGTGATACTCATCGACGAAGGCTCTGCCTCGTCCAGCGAAATCTTCTCCGGTGCCATCCAGGACAACGACCGCGGCACCATCATCGGGCGGCGCTCCTTCGGCAAGGGACTGGTGCAACAGCCCATCCCGTTCTCCGACGGTTCGATGATACGCCTCACCATCGCACGCTACTACACGCCCTCCGGACGCTGCATCCAGAAGCCCTACGTGGCTGGCGACAACAGCGACTACGAGGACGACATCCTGACGCGCTACAAGCACGGGGAGTTCTTCTCGCAGGACAGCATCAAACACTCCGGACACGCCTATACCACCCGTATCGGACGCGTGGTGTACGGGGGCGGAGGTATCACACCCGACCTCTTCGTGGCCGAGGACACCACGGCCTACACCTCCTATTATAAGGCAGCCTCCATGACGGGACTCATCCTGCAGTTTGCCTACAACTACACCGACCTCAACCGGAAGAAACTCAGCGGCTTCACCACCCCGGAAGCCCTGGCTGACTATCTCGTCCGGCAGAACACGGTGGAGCAGTTTGTTGCCTTTGCCGACAAGAGCGGACTGAAGCGCCGCAACCTAATGATCCGGCGTTCACACAAGTTGCTGGAACGCTATATCAACAGCCGCATCATCTACAACACGATGAACGAAGAGGCTTGGCTGAAATACCTCAACAGCGACGACCCGGCCATCACCGAAGCCCTGCGTGTATTCCGTGCAGGCGAGGCCTTCCCCAAGAAGCCGGAACAGACAGCCGCACGGCCAACGAACGCCAAACACCGATGAACGCCAAGCACCAATGAGTGCCAAACGCCAATGAACGCCAAACAGGAACTACGCAAGACGCTTCGTCAGAGCAGGCCACACGGCTTGCCTGGCGAAGCATCCGTTTTACGGCAACGGCTGGACGACCTTCCGCAGCTGCGCCAGGCACGCACCATCATGGCCTACTGCGCACTGCCCGGTGAGGTACCACTCGAACCGCTGTTCAGCCGATGGCTGGCAGAGGGAAAGCAGGTGCTGCTGCCGCGCGTCACTGGTGACACCACAATGGAACTGCGACGCTACCTTCGTCCCGACCAACTGCAGCCCGGAGCGTTCGGCATCCTGGAACCCACGGGCGCGCCATTCACAGCCTACGAACGGATTGACGTGGCCATCGTTCCGGGTATGGCCTTCGACAGGGACGGCCACCGCTTAGGGCGCGGCAAGGGCTACTACGACCGCTTTCTGGCTCCGCTGCCACAGACCTACAAGATAGGAATCTGCTTCCGCAGCCAGCTGCTCGACCACGTGCCCACCGACAGCCACGACATCACGATGGACTGCATCGTGGCAGAATAATGTACCGCCAGCCCTTCATATACACTGCAAGGGACATCATTAGGGATACATTGAACGGATGGTCTCTTTATTTATTTCTCAAAGATACTGATAGCATAGCCACCACCAGCGCCAGCCTTCAACTTCAAGACAGACTTGCTATTGACCACACGCTTGGTGATAACATACGACTGTTGGTTAGCCTTATAGCTTGCATCCTTGCCGTCGGCATAGATCGTTGCAATGTACTTCTTGCCTGGGGTCAGAAAGTCCAGTTTTAAGATGGACTGGTGAGCCGTCTCACCCACCGTACAACCAACAAACCAGTTGCCTGTACCCTTTGCCTTGCGAGCCACGGTGATATACTGACCGGGTTCCGCCTCCAAGTAACGGCTCTCATCCCAATCAATGGCAACATCCTTGATGAATTGGAAAGCATCCGCATACTTCTCATAATTCTCCGGAAGATCAGCAGCCATCTGAAGAGGACTGTACATCGTCACGTACAAAGCCAACTGACGAGCCAAGGTAGAGTTGATATGATGATGCTTGTTAGGGTCAATTTTGTTCATGTCCCCCTCCAAGATACCAGGAGTATAGTCCATCGGTCCACCCTGCAGACGAGTGAAAGGCAATATGGTGGTATGGAAAGCCTTATTGCCGGAGAATGACTCATACTCCGTACCACGTGCCGACTCATTGCCAATCAAGTTAGGATAGGTGCGGCAAAGACCAGTAGGACGTGTCGCTTCATGTGCATTGACCATGATATGGTGCTTGGCAGCCTCCGTCACACAATAAAGATAGTGATTGTTGAGCCACTGGCCATAGTGATGCTCGCCACGCGGGATGATATTGCCTACATAACCACTCTTCACGGAATGGTAGCCATATTTGTCCATCAAGTTATAAGCAGCCTCTAAATGGCGTTCGTAATTACGAACTGAAGCGGAGGTCTCATGGTGCATCATCAAACGGACGCCCTTGGAATGAGCATAATCGTTCAATCCCTTGAGATCGAAGTCCGGATAAGGAGTCTGGAAGTCAAAGACGTAGTCCTTGCTATGGCCGAACCAGTCCTCCCAACCGATATTCCATCCCTCAACAAGAACTTCCGAGAAACCATTCTCCGCAGCAAAGTCAATGTACTTCTTCACATTCGCTGTGTTGGCAGGATGTTGTCCATGGGGCTTCACCTTGGAATAATCAGTCTCTCCCAACTTCACGGAAGGAAGGTCGTTGGTGTATGACCATTGTTTGCCCCCACCAATCATTTCCCACCAGACACCAATATACTTCACAGGCTGAATCCATGAGGTGTCGGTGTATTTACATGGTTCATTGAGGTTAAGAATCAAACGAGAAGCCAATGCCTTGCGAGCATCATCCACCACCATGACAGTACGCCAAGGAGTATGGCATGGCGTCTGCATATGCGCCATATTGCCCTGTGCGTCAGGAGTGAGTTGTGACTCAAAGATGAGGTTCTTGTCATCGAGATTCAAGTGCATACAAGAATAATCCACCAAAGCAGCCTCATGAATATTAAGGTAGATGCCATCAGCTGTCTTCATCTGAAGAGCTGTCTGTACGCCTGTTGGCGAGAAGATGGTTTGGGAAGCATTGCTGCATATTACACTTTGCAACAAGTCTCTGATTTCAGAGAGCTTAGACTCCGTGTAGTCATACTCCTGCGTATCATAGTCACCCGGAATCCACCAAGCCTTATGGTCACCCGTCATGGCAAACTGTGTATGTTCTGCTTTCACGGTGAAATAAGTGAGATATTGCTGCTGTGGGAACTCATAGCGGAAACCTACTCCATCATCATAGACCCGGAAACGAAGATTCATATATCTGCCATTGGTTGGCTTCTCCATCTCCACAAGAAGTTCATTGTAATGGTTGCGAATCTCCTTTTCCTCGCCCCATACAGGTTGCCAAGTCTCATCAAACGTCGAAGTGGAAGTCTTGTTGATACGAAATTTGTCCATCAACGAGTTCTCCTCGTCCAGTTCAATGCCCAATGTACTTGGGTTGATGACAGCCTTGCCCTTGTAATCCACCTGATAAGTTGGGGTGCCCTTGTCATTGAGAAAAAACGACACGCTTAAGTTGCCATTAGGAGACTTTATGGTTTGAGCTGCCACCCAAGATGGAATCATCATCATGCAGCCCACCAACATCGTCAACATCGCCCCTCGTATGGAGGGGGATGTTGCGTTTTTAACAATTTTTCTATTCATTCAAAAACATTTTTTTGATTACTACTCTTAGTTTAATCTCACTATCTTGCAACCATGTGCAGGGATGTTGGCGGTGATGGAAGAAGCCCTCCCCTCGTCCGTATGTGTCCAAAGGTCACGAATCTGCTTCTCACCCTGTATACCCAGGTCACTGAAGTTGACAGTGGCTGTCTTGGCAGATTCGTCACGATTGAAGATACCCAATACATAGTCGCCATTGGTCATCTGTCCATACCAAATCTCATTGTTGCTATCGCCGAGCTTGTCGCTGAGCGGCTTGCCTACGAAGCCATCCCTATTTAATGCCAGCAACTCATCGTTGGTATAATAGCCGATGTCGTTCTTGATGGTAGATTTCTGGTCCGATGCAGCCACAGGCCCACCAGCCATCAACTGCAAGGAAACGACAGTCTGCTTCTCGGCATCGTTATCAAAGGTGTTGAGACGGATAAAGTCACCGTCAAGAATCACCTTGTTACGACCACTGATGTGTGACCAATAGATGAAACCATCAAACATATTCATGCAGTTGGGCCATGTTCTGTAAGACTTACCCTTGTCTTGTGCAGAGCAGTGCCACCAACCCCCAGACCCCGTATCAGCTACGATACGAACCATATTGCCATAAAGGCTCTCTACCTGTGCGTCAGCATAGAGGTGAGGCATCACGAGAGAGGTGAAGATACCATACTTTTTAGCAGACTCAGCGATGTAACGCATGGCGAGCGCATAGCTCTCACGACCGTAGCCACGACCAGTAACACCCAGATTACGATCCTGTCCATCCTCATACCAAGAGAGGAAGTCCATACGGATGAACTCGATGCCCATCTCCTTGTAGTGCTTGAAGAAGCCATCAATATACTCACGGCAACCAGGATGCTCGGCTACAGCCCAAGAGAAGTCCTTGTCCTTGGCTGTCGGGTGAGACAACTTATCCTTGTTCTCACCATTGTAGAAGAGGTCGGCAAAAGTATAGTCTGTTCCCTCTATCTTCGTTTCCTTAGGTCCATGAATCCAGAGAGGATTGTCATAGACACCCAACTTCAAGCCCTTAGCCCTACACTTGGCAACGATGTCCTTGAGAGCCTGAGAACCATAGTGAGTCATATAGCCCGTCTCATCCTTTGCAAGCATAGGGATGAAGCCGTCGGTGCAAATCATGTCATAGCCGTGTGGCTTCAGTTCGGTAGCCACCCAGTCTATAATCTCGTCCCACTGGTCTGAGGTAAGATCCATATCATTGTTGCTTACGCCAGCGGCATTCTGCATCATGCAGTATTCATAAACACTCCAATACATAGGAGCCTTTACGCCATCGTGGATTCCCTCCACTACAGGGAGGTTGGCGAGCTCGTGAGTTGGCGGGTAGTTCATTTTCACATCGTCTGCACATGAGCCGAAGCAAGAAATGGCAGCCATCGCCATTGAAAATATCATTGTCTTTTTCATTGTTCTAAGCATTATAATCATTTACTTCTTTACAACTTGAATAGTTCTTGTCCTTGATGTCTCATTCAAGAACTCAGCCTGGATAGTCCAATGCTCAAGGTCGAGGGTCAAACGGTAATTGCCATGATCCTCTACTACCCACTTGTCATCAGGAGCCGTCGTGTAAGTGAAATCTCCAGATTCGGCCCCATTCTTGTTAATCTTATTGGCATCAGCAGATGCAGGACGAATGAAAGATACATCCCAACTCTTCTCGCCTGCAAATTTCAACTCACCAGCCAACAATTCACCTTCATACACAAAGATGTAGTCCGACTTCATCTCCAACTCCTGAGCATTATCCCATGCCCAACCGCCAGGGGTGGCTGAACCTATGGCATAAAGATGGCTGAGAACTATCGGCTCTACTGCCGGCTTTTCCTTCTCGCCCAAATACTCGGTGGACATAGTCCAATTGCGCAGGTCAAAGGTCAGGCGGTACTTGCCAGCCTCGGTTATCCTCCACTTGTTATCCGGGTCACCAGCCCACATGACAAAGGTCTGACCGCTGATATTAGACTTTGAGATAGCCTCTTGGTTGTTGACTGGGCGGATAAAGCCCGCATCCCAACTGCCTGTCGTGAGACAAAGCTTCATCTCGCCCGTGTTGAGTGTGCCCTCCCAAGTAAAGATTAAGGCATCCTCACCGCTCTGTGTCAAAGGAGTAGGAGTGTCAATACTCCAACCGTTAGGAGTAGCATCTCCCACCATATATAGTGTTGAAGTCTTGATAGGCAGATTGCCGTCAATAATCTTCAAGTCCTTCTCTCCGTCGCAACCTGTCAGCAGTGCCATGAACAACATGCAAGCAAACAGACAGAGACCGTTATACTTCATCTGCATATTTCGTATCATAATTGTATCTTATTAAAAGGTTATTTGTTATATCCAGGATTCTGTTCCAACGCATGGTTTGCATTCAAGATATCGCGCATAATAGGCCATATCTCAGTATGGTTATCTGCATCTGGGGTTTTGTCCCACCACGTGCCACTTGAGAACTTTCCGAAACGGATGAGGTCGATACGGCGACGGCTTTCTGCGAAGAACTCACGTCCCCACTCATCGAGCATCTCGTCCATGTCAAGACACACATTGCCCTCTGGCGCATAGAGTACATTCTGATAGTCCGATTCGGGATAGTTGCGCTTGCGCACACTGTTGAGCAACTTGCCTGCTGCCGCTTTATCCCCCTGACGCAACTTGCACTCAGCGAGGGAGTAGATAATCTCCGGCAAACGAATCTCTGTGTAATCGCTCTCCAACTGATGCGCATCATCATCGCTATAGAGCGGATACTTCACGAAATGCCAACCCGAGTTATGGTCGCCATCACGCAAGGTTGCCGTGGCGGCAGAAAGCCATTTGGAAGGAGGAGTGCTTTGGAAGACACCCACGGCATCACGGATGTAAAGCTCATAGTCTACCTCCGGAGCTTTGACACGCTTGGTTACACCATTCTCATCCTTATATTCCAAGTAACCATAGAGGAACATTCCCTCACGACGGCTGTCACCCAAGTTGCGATAAAGCTTCAAACGCTCATCACTTGGATACTTCTTGAACTTTGTAATAGGCATCCCCAACTGATAATTGTAGCGTGTTCCGTTAGGAGCGTAGCTGGGAGAAGCGGCATATTTACAGTTGTGGTCGCCAGCCTTGCTCTTAGCATCGTTTAGGTAGTACCTGGCACGTGCAGGAACCGTCCAGTTGTAAGTATTACCCGTATAGTTCCAATGAGTATAGCCGGAGGAGGCAGGGAAGCCAAAGATGACCTCGTCACAAGCATCATTGTCCCAGTCGAAGGCTGCATCCCAGCGGTCTGCCACCTTATACTTACCATATACGCCATCAAGAATATCCTGGGCCACCTTGGCACAATCGCCATAATGGTCTTCGCCGATATAGACCTTAGCATTGAGGTAAAGGCGAACGAGCAAAGCGGCTGCTGCAGCCTTGGTCCACTGTCCCTGCAAAGTCGAGTTGGAACCCCATGCGGTTTTCTCGATGAGCAATGGCAAGCAGTCTTTCAGTTCGCTCTCAATGAAGCTATAAGTCACCTTAGGGTCCACCTGTTTCATGGAGCCGCCAATCGTAGTCGTTACCAATGGAACATGGCGGAAACCATCGAGCAAGCGAAGATAGAACCAGGCGCGCAACACTCGACACTGCGCTTGAAGGTTGTTGAACTCAGCCTGCGAGAAACCAAATCTCTCGGCAGAAAGGGTACTCAAGTCCTCGATGACCTTACAACTCTGCATGATGCCCTGGAAACAACCATTCCATTCTGTCTGAGCCATGTCTCCATCTTCCACATTCCACTCATGGTAATGATAGCGGCGCCAGATACCGCCATCATCCCACCACCCGTCACGGGTAGGAGTGATGAGTTGGTCAGCGCTCAACTCATTGAGCACATGACGGCTCTCAATGCTCCAGAAAGCATGTTCGAAAGGACGGAATGTAGCCCTAATCACATCCTGCTTGGTGTTATAATAATTCTCTGATGCCACCTGATCGTAGAGCGTTTCGCTCAAGTCGGTACAACTTGACAAAGAGAGTGCGCATAAAGCTGCGGATACGATATAATTAATGAATTTCATATTTCGTTTGATTTAAGGGTATTTATCAGAAATCTACTGTCATTCCAAGGATAAACTGACGTGTCGTCGGGAAATAGTCACGTGAGCCTTGTGCACCTGGAGTAAGTCCATTTACTTGATAGTTGGAAGGGTCTATACCACTAAACTTTGTCAGGGTAAATACGTTCTTCATCGTTCCATACAGTCTCACCCGGTTCATAAAACGGCACTTCGACAAGTCGAATGTGTAGCCCAGGGTTACCATGTCGAGTTTCAAGTAGTCACCTTTCTCCAAGAAATAGTCGCAAACCACAGGGTTGGAACCACCGCTGATTTGGAAGTTTTTGCCGTATGCCTTCTGCAGACGATTACCCGTGAAGTTACGCGTTCCATAGTAGAAGTCGTGGATGTTGAAAATATCATATCCGAATGCTCCACGGAAGAACAAGGCCAGATCGATGTTCTTATAACGGAAGTTATGGCTGGAAGACCATGTGTACTTGGGCATTCCGTTGCCCACCTTGACACGGTCAGCTGCCGTAGCTTGTGAAGCACGGATAATATCGCCACTCTTGTCATAAACGAGCCACTCACCATCGGCAGTGTGTCCTGCATACTTCCACATATAGAAGTTACCCAAGGACTCACCCTTCTCAATGCGTTGCAGGTTGTAGAAAGGATATGGGTCGGAGGTGCTGACCACATCATAATAGTCCTGCCCGACAAACTCCGAGTTGCTGAAGTCAACAAACTTATTCTTCATCGTAGTACCTACCAAGCTAAGACTATAAGAGAAGTCCTTGGTATTGACAGCCTTGAAGTTGAGGTCAAGCTCGAAGCCATAGTTCTTCATCGTACCCACATTGACGAAGGTGTTGTCGAAGAGATATGGAGGCACAGACACCTTATAGTCACCCAGCAAGTCCTCTGTCTTACGGTTGAAGTAGTTCAAGGAACCATAGAAGCGGTTCTTGAACAGAGAGAAGTCGACACCGACGTTCCAGTTCTTGGCTTTCTCCCATCTCAAGTCAGGGTTCACGTTTTTGGCAGGCCCCCACACCTGGAAATACTTACCATTATAGATATAGTATCCAAAACCAGTCATCGTGTTCAAGGACTTGTAGCTACCAAAATCTTGGTTGCCCGTAACACCATAGTCTCCACGAATCTTCAAGTCGCTGATCCACTTGAAGTTCTTCATGAACTTCTCCTGGGAGATACGCCAACCGGCAGATACAGCGGGGAAGTTGCCCCACTTGTGGTTAGCACCAAACTTAGAAGACCCCTCATGACGGAGAGAAGCCGTAAACAAATACTTGCCATCGTAATCATAGCTTACACGACCAAAGAATGCAATAAGCTTGGCATCGTTCTTGTAGCTACCCATACCTACCTCACCTTCGTCCTTCATATACGCCCCAGAGCCAAGGTTGTCCGGGCCGAGTGCATCATTGGGGAAATCCTTGTTTTCGGCATTGAAACCAGAATACTGGGAGTACTGGTAAGAATAACCAAACATACCCTTTACATGGTGCATTCCGAAACTACCCATATAGTTGGTCAACCACTCTGCCACATACTGACGCTCCTTGCTATAGGAACGACTTGCCTCGCCTTCACGTCCGTTGTTGATAGCAATGGTACTGGTAGATGGGCGGAACCAGGAGTTGTTGTTGTCATACTGATGGTCAGCGAACATCAGCTGTGTAGAGAGGTTATGACGGCCCTCGCCATCCTCCATCAAGAGAGGCAAAAGGTTCAACTTCACCGTACCATCCCAATCTAGCAACTTTGTGTCGCCATGGTTGGTCTCCAAGAGCTGTCGCTCCACAGGGTTGGAACTAGCCACCTGCCCCCGGAAGTTATAATAACAGGTAGGATTCTCCGGGTCCATCAAAGGAGTGGTAGGGTTTGCCTCGATAGCATCCTTGAAGACACTCCAGTCGGCCTGGTCACGGTAAATGATGCGAGGAGCGATGTTGGCAGTAAGGGTGAAGAGACCACCTTTGGTCGTGTGCATGATGGAAGCACGGGCACCATATTCCTGACGGTGGGAGCGAAGGTCAATACCCTTAGCATCACGGTAGTCGGCACTGACACGATAGTTGCTCTTCTCATTACCGCCACTCAAGGTAAGCGTGTGCTGTTGGGTGAAACCCGTGCGGCTGACAGCATCAAGCCAATCGACATTACCACCAAGATCCACGCCTGAGTCACCCCAACCGAGGCGTACATCACGATAGTCCTGTGCACTCATCATCTTGAGGTCTCTGACCATTGTATTCCAAGAGCACATACCGGAATAAGACGTATGGAGGCTGCCGTCCTTACTGCCTTTCTTGGTCGTAACCACGATAACACCGTTGGAGCCGCGAGTACCATAGATGGCAGAAGCGGCACCATCTTTCAAGACATCGAAAGAGGCGATGTCGTTAGGGTTGATGTTGGTAAGGTTTCCACCAGGTACGCCGTCGACGACAATCAGAGGGCCAAGACCCGCAGAACGCGATGACACACCACGAATCTGTATACTTGCCTCGTTGTTAGGGTCGCCAGCACCCGTGTTGGTGATACTCACACCAGCCACCTTGCCCTGAATCATCATGGAAGGGTCAAGGGAGCTAATGGTCAGAAAGTCTTTCTCGCCTACGTGAGAGATGGCAGAGGTCAGTTCCTTCTTGTCCATTGTACCATAGCCGATAACCACAACCTCATTGAGCACGCCAGCGTCCTCCTTCATGGTTACATCCACCTGCGTGCGACCTTTCACGGCTTCTGTCAGAGTCTCGAAGCCCACATAAGAGAACGTCAAGTTGGCCTTAGGCGAAACTTCGATGAGATAGTTTCCATCCACGTCGGTGACTGCCCTCGCTTCGGATGAGGATGTCCGGACGTTTACACCTACCAGGGGTTCACCGGAAGCATCGGTGACCGTTCCCCGCACCTTCAGCAAATCCTGCGCCAAAAGCGTAAGAGGCATCAGCACGCACAAGCATAGTAGTGCAGTTGTCTTTTTTAGGAATGTGTTCATTTGCTTTACTTTTTAGTTATTATATCCAGTTAGTTTAGGTCTCACAAACAGCCTTATTGGCGTTGTCGGGTGCAAAGGTAAGGCTTTTGTCAATAGGTTAAAACGCCGTACACCAAAAATACAAAGATGTACGAACAACACTCATGCTGATTATCAAGCACTTAGTACTTGCGGTACAAGAGAAAAAATACAAAACATATACAAGGATTGTTTTGCACCTAATAGGGAGATTTCAATCTATTTTCGCCACTCTTTCCTCGAAATCATCAGGATAAAGCGAACGCAGACGGATACGGGAACGGTAAGAATAGACCGTTTGGCGAGAGCACCTTAAGGAAGCGGCTATCTTCTCGTTGTCCTTAATGCCAAGGCGTATCAATGCATAAATACGCAGCTCTGTATTCAAGCGACCGGCCTTCTTAGGCTGTATGTTTTCTCCCTCTTTCATCAATCCATTGAAAGAGGAGATGAAATCGGGGAATATCTTAAGGAAAGTTCTATCAAAGTCCTCAGAGAACTCTTCGATTTCCTCGTCTACGACTGCACTCGACTTCAAACGGCTATAGAGTTCCTGTAAATTGCCATTAGCTGCAAGTCTATTGAGTGAGCGGCGATAAGCATCCAACTTTTCAATATAAGCCGAACACTTGTTCATAAACTGCATGATATAGATATTCTTAATCTTATTGCTCTCGAAGAGCGAACTATTGGACTCTTGTAGAGCAGCATTGGCCTCATTGAGCTTGTCATTGGTAGAAGTCAGCTGGGCATTGAGCGAATTCAACTTGTGGTTCATCTCATTCAAACTCCTGTTGGACTCCTCCAGGGCACGACGCGCATAAGCGATTCTACGCAACTGCTTGCGGGTATAAATCACCAAAGTACCCACTACCAGCAACAGGAAACTCACTACAACCAGCCCCAAGGTTATCTTCGTACGTTCAGACCGGCGCATCGCATCATACGCATTGTCGATAATGGGCAAAGCGTCCGAAACCTCTATGATACGCAGCTTCGCATTACAAAAAGTAGCGTCTTCCATCGACTTCCTCATATACAAGTAAGCCCGGCTGACATCTCCTTCTTCATACAACAAGGTAGCAAGGCGACGAAGCGACACGTATTCCTTGACACTATTCTTCAAATCAGACATGGCCGAGACGATGAGGTACTGACTTTCAAGCTCCCTATCGTTTATCTGACGATAAATATCCGAAATGGAATACGCCACATAGCCCATCTCCCGGTCTTCTACCGTCAACTTCCTGTAAGACGCAAGAAGAATATGCAACGCATCCGTATATTTTTGGTTACTTATCAAGAACTCTGCCTTATCCCAATCGGTTTGCAGAACATTGAGATGTTTGAGAGAATCACGATAGAGCACACGATGGCTCTCATAATCCTTACGCTGGACAGGTGTTATCGCCGTTTGGCTAAGAGCCGCGTACAGTGCACCATACAGACCATAATAATACTGGCGCACACGATTGGACATCAAGCTGGCATTCATAGCCGAAAGTATCCTGTTCGCCTCCGAATAGTTGCCACTCTTGGTAAAGATTTCGGCAATGTCCAACTCGGAATAGACACTATCCTCATAGACTTTCAGTTTCTTTGCCAATGCAAGTTTCCGCTCCGCATATACGTATGCAGAATCCAACTTAAACGACTTGTACTTGGCAAAAATATCACGAGACACCGCCAGGCTCTCCTCCACATTCCTCGCCCTTCGAAGTCTCTGCTTCAACACGTCAATTCCCCGTTCATACTCATGGGTATAAGCACTACTGTTCGCGATAACCATATCAAGGTCCTCAAGTGTGTATGCCTCATGATACGTGGAGGCAGCGAGAGCTACTGGACCTACGCAAAAAACCACCAAGAAGAACAAGATGCGCCTGCTCTTCCTAAGTTCGAGGCTGCGAACCCTTTTTATCTGGCTTTTGCTAATCATCGGTTACAAAGGTACGATTAAGTGAAGAGAATACAAAATAAATACAAATTTATTTTTATTCTTGAGCGTGAGTACCTTCGACGCGTAGCGTCAGAGGTACGATTAAGTGAAGAGAATACAAAATAAATACAAATTTATTTTTATTCTTG
>CAVCCB010000034.1:0-17665 GCA_963600595.1 Subdoligranulum sp. APC924/74
GGACATCACAACTTTTCTACCAATAGATGAATTGATTAACCACATAAATGATTGAATTTTAAATATTTAATTGTTTATAATTGATTATTTTCCTTTACAGGCAAAAGCAAGATCAGGTACAAATCATCACAACTTGCAATACCTACTAATAGGTATCAAATCTCAACTTTGCTGCAAAATTAATATAAATTCATGATTTCTCAAAGCGTTTTTGCTAAAATTTCAATTAAAATTCTTACTTTTGCCGAAAATTAGAAAAAGTATAGATAAAATATAGATTATGAACTTCAAGTATGACGTGCTCGTTATCGGGGGCGGACATGCAGGATGCGAGGCTGCCGCAGCCTCCGCCAACATGGGCGCCAAGACCTGTTTGATAACGATGGACATGAACAAGATCGGACAGATGAGCTGCAACCCCGCAGTGGGCGGAATCGCCAAGGGACAAATCGTCCGGGAGATCGACGCACTCGGCGGACAGATGGGCATCGTCACCGACAAGACCGCCATCCAGTTCCGTATGTTAAACATAGGTAAGGGACCCGCCGTATGGAGTCCCCGCGCACAGTGTGACCGCGGAAAGTTTATCTGGGAGTGGCGCACCATCCTCGACCATACCGACAACCTCGACATCTGGCAAGACCAGGCTGACGAACTCCTCGTGGCGAATGGCGAAGCTGTCGGCGTGCGCACCATCTGGGGAGCCGAGTTCTTTGCGAAGAGCATCATCGTCACCGCCGGCACCTTCCTCAACGGCCTGATGCATGTGGGTAGGAAGATGGTGGAGGGCGGCAGATGTGCAGAACCCGCAGTACACCATTTCACAGAAAGCATCACCCGATGGGGCATCACCGCAGCCCGTATGAAGACAGGAACACCCGTGCGCATCGACAAGCGGAGCGTACACTTCGAGGACATGGAGATGCAACCTGGCGACACAGACTTCCATCAGTTCTCCTATATGGGCAACCACCGCGTGCTGAAACAGCTGCCATGCTGGACATGCTACACCAACACTCAAGTACACGAGACGTTGAAAAGCGGACTCGCCGACTCTCCTTTATATAATGGCCAAATCCAAAGCACGGGTCCCCGCTATTGTCCCAGCATCGAGACCAAACTCGTCACCTTCCCCGACAAGGACCAGCATCCGCTCTTCCTGGAGCCGGAGGGAGAAGATACCAACGAGATGTACCTGAACGGTTTTTCTTCCAGTATGCCGATGGATGTCCAGCTGAAGGCACTCCACGAGATTCCCGCCTTGCGCGACGCTAAAATCTACCGACCAGGCTACGCCATCGAGTACGACTACTTCGACCCCACACAGCTCAAACGCTCACTGGAGTCGAAAATCATCAAGGGTCTGTTCTTCGCCGGACAGGTGAACGGAACCACCGGCTACGAGGAAGCAGGAGGCCAAGGCACCGTGGCCGGAATCAACGCCGCCCTCCATTGCACAGGCAGCAAGACCTTCGAGATGCAAAGGGACGAGAGCTACATCGGCGTACTCATCGATGACCTCACCACAAAGGGCGTGGACGAGCCTTACCGCATGTTCACCTCCAGGGCAGAATATCGAATCCTGCTCCGACAGGACGATGCCGACGCACGACTCACCGAGAAGGCATACGAGCTGGGCATCGCCAAGCGCGACCGTTACGACTGGTGGTTGCAGAAGAAAGAGCAAATCGATAGAATCATCCGATTCTGCTCCGACTATCCCATCAAGAAAGACGAAATCAACCCAAAGCTCGAAGCACTCGGCACTACCCCACTTCGCGCCGGCTGCAAACTCATCGACCTGGTGGCACGTCCACACCTCAACTTACAAAACCTATCGGAAATCATCCCAGACCTGAAGGCTGCGATGAACGCACCCGACAATCGCAAGGAAGAGATTGCGGAAGCCGCAGAGATCAAGATGAAATATAAAGGTTATATAGAACGGGAAAGAATGGTTGCCGACAAGATGCATCGACTTGAGAACATCAAAATCAAAGGTCGTTTCAATTATGCCGAGCTCCACGAAATCTCCACGGAAGGTCGCCAAAAACTCGAAAGAATCGATCCCGAGACCTTGGCACAGGCAAGCAGAATCCCTGGCGTTTCACCCAGTGACATCAACGTCATGCTTGTACTCCTCGGAAGATAACATAAGACAACACCAAGCGCAAACAAAGCCCCAAGCAGGAAAGATGTTTCACGTGAAACAGGCAAAGTGTTAAAATATTGGCTTTAAGATTATTAGTATCGGTTACATCAATGTTTTTCGAGCTAAAGTACCACTTTAATGGTCGTGAAACTTTTCTGCGCTACAGCCAGGCCAGCCGCATATAAAAAGAAACATAACAACATTAATAAACAACAAGACAAATTATGAACAACAAATTGCTTTTGGACAATCTACGCTGTATTCCAGATTGGCCAATCAAGGGTGTGAATTTCCGCGACGTTACTACCCTCTTCAAGAGCCCCGCCGCACTGAAAGAAATAAACGATGAAATGTACGAACTCTACAAAGACAAGGGAATCACAAAAATCGTAGGCATCGAGTCACGCGGCTTCGTGATGTCCTCTGCCCTCGCCATCCGTCTGGGCGCCGGTGTGGTACTTTGCAGGAAACCCGGAAAACTTCCCTGCAAGACCGTACAGGAAAGCTATGCAAAAGAATACGGTATCGACACCATCGAAATCCACGAGGATGCTATCGATGAAAACGACATCGTACTTCTCCATGATGACCTCCTCGCCACCGGCGGAACCATGAAGGCAGCGTGCGACCTGGTCAAGAAATTCCATCCGAAGAAAGTGTACGCCAACTTCATCATCGAACTCGTGAATGAGAATTTCGAGGGAAGGAACATCTTCGACAAGGATGTTGAGGTGTCTACCCTTATGCAGTTATAACCCATAGAGGACGTTGCCGTTTCACGTGAAACAACAACGTCCTTTTTTACCTTTATACAAAGGGAGGCCAGAAGATGACAAAGAAAGAAAACGAGGAAAGATTAGCGCGCCTGAAGAACATTGTCCTCAGTATGCCAGAGAAGCCCGGGAGCTACCAATACTACGACGAGAGCCACACCATTATATATGTTGGCAAGGCGAAGAACTTGAAACGCCGTGTATCTTCCTATTTCCATAAGGAAGTGGACCGTTTCAAGACCAAGGTGTTGGTTTCTAAGATTCATGACATCTCCTACACGGTGGTGAACACCGAGGAAGATGCGCTGCTCCTGGAGAACAGTCTCATCAAGAAATACAACCCCCGGTACAATGTCTTGCTGAAAGACGGCAAGACTTATCCCTCCATTTGCGTCACCAACGAGTATTTCCCACGCATATTCAAGACCCGGAACATCAACAAGAAGGTTGGCACTTTCTACGGTCCTTACCCTCATATCGGCAGTATGTATGCCGTCTTGGAGATTATCAAGAAGCTCTACAAGCCCCGAACCTGCCGTTTTCCCATCACAAAGGAAGGTGTTTCCGAGGGAAAATACAAGCCTTGCCTGGAGTATCATATCCACAACTGTGGTGCCCCTTGTGTCAACAAACAGAGCTATGAGGAATATCAGGAAAACATGCGACAAGCCCGCGAAATCCTCAAGGGAAACACCCGCGAGGTGAGCAAATACCTCTACGACCTGATGATGAAGAACGCAGAACTGCTGCGCTTCGAGGTGGCAGAGGAATACAAGAGGAAGTACCTCCTTTTAGACGAATTTGAGGCGAAGAGCGAAGTGGTGAGCCACACCATCACCGACGTGGATGTGTTCACCATCGTCAACGATGACAGCAACAAGAACGCCTACATCAACTATATCCACGTCAAGAACGGCACCATCAACCAAAGCTTCACCTACGAGTACAAACGCAAGTTGGAGGAGACCGACGAGGAACTCCTGATTACGGCAATCCCAGAGGTCAGGGAGCGTTTCCACTCCACCTCGAAGGAGATTATCGTACCCTTCGAGATGGAATGGAAATTGAAGGATGCCACGTTTTTTGTACCACAAAGAGGCGACAAGAAACACCTGCTCGACCTCTCCGAGATGAATGGGAAACAATACAAGTTTGACCGTCTGAAGCAAGCCGACAAACTCAATCCAGAGCAAAAGCAGACGCGCCTGATGAAGGAATTGCAGGAGAAACTGAAGCTTCCCAAACTGCCTTATCAGATAGAATGCTTCGACAACTCCAACATTTCGGGCACGGATGCCGTGGCGGGATGCATCGTCTACAAGGGCATGAAACCATCCAGAAAGGACTACCGCAAGTACAATATCAAGACGGTGGTGGGACCCGATGACTACGCCTCGATGCAAGAGGTGGTGAGGCGAAGGTACAGCCGCATGAAGGAAGAAGAGACACCGCTCCCCGACCTCATCATCACAGACGGTGGAAAGGGGCAGATGGAGGTGGTGAGAGAGGTCGTGGAAGACGAGCTTCACCTCGACATCCCCATTGCCGGACTGGCGAAGGATGACCGCCACCGCACCAACGAACTGCTCTTTGGCTTCCCTCCCCAGACGGTGGCATTGCCCCCGGAAAGTGAGCTTTTCAAAGTGCTGACACAGATACAGGACGAGGTACACCGCTACGCCATCACCTTCCACCGCGACAAGCGCAGCAAACACGCCCTGCACAGCGAGTTAGACAACATCAAAGGCATCGGTCCCAAGGCAAAGGAAGCATTGCTTGCCAAATTCAAGAGCGTAAAGAAGATAAAAGAAGCTGACTATCAATCGCTTGCAGATATATTAGGAACACACAAGGCAGAAATCATCATCAATTATTTCCATAAAAATGATGGAGATATGGAATAAATTCACTATATTTGCACTTTGTAACGACAAGACAAAATGAGAATAGTAATACAACGAGTAAGCCATGCCTCCGTCACCATCGAAGGGAAGGTGAAGTCCGCCATACAGCAAGGCTACCTCATCCTCCTCGGCATTGAGGAAAGTGACACTTCGGAAGACATCAACTGGCTGGTGAGAAAGGTCATCGGACTACGCGTCTTCGATGATGAGAATCATGTAATGAACCGCTCCGTCATGGACATCGACGGCGAAATTCTTGTCATCAGTCAGTTCACCCTATTCGCCAGCTACAAGAAAGGCAACCGCCCCAGCTGGCTCAGAGCCGCCAAGCACGAGATTTCCATCCCACTCTACGAGGAGTTCTGTCAAAAGCTCTCCGACGCACTCGGAAAGCCCGTGGGCACAGGCGAATTTGGCGCAGACATGAAGGTGGAACTGCTCAACGACGGCCCCGTCACCATCTGCATGGATACTCACAACAAGGAATAGAAAAGATGACTATCAAAGAAGCGCAAGAGACCGTAGACAAATGGATCAAGACCTACGGAGTACGTTATTTCAACGAACTGACCAATATGGCGTGCCTCACAGAGGAGGTGGGCGAACTGGCCCGTATCATCGTCCGCACCTACGGCGAGCAGAGCTTTAAGGAGGGCGAGAAGCCCAACCTTGGAGAGGAAATGGCAGATGTCCTATGGGTTCTCATCTGCCTCGCCAACCAGACGGGCGTAGACCTCACGGAAGAACTCCAGAAAAGCCTTGAGAAGAAGACGAAAAGGGATGCTGAAAGACATAAGAACAATCCGAAGTTAAGTGAAGAACGAAACATTAAACATTAATAATTAAACATTATATAGAGAATGAACAGTATCAAAGACCAGGTCCTAGCCCAGCAGGGACAATATAACGAGTCTGATGACAAGTATTTGGCAGTATTGAAGCAGTACAACTGCGACCTCAACGACGAGGAGATAGCTACCAAGGTGAAGAAAATCCTCGACGAGAAGGTGGCGGAAAACGACACCTTAGAGATAAAGAAATTCCTCTTCGGAAGCGTAGAGTTGACCTCTCTCCATACCGAAGACACCGAGGAAAGCATCCTGAAGATGATTGAGAAGGTGAACAAGTTCACCAACGACTATCCCGACCTACCTCACGTTGCCACCGTCTGCACCTACCCCAATTTCGCCGGTCTCATCAGCCAGAGCCTGGAGGTGGACGGCGTTGAAATCGCCGTTGTAAGCGGCAATTTCCCATCATCCCAGACCTTCATCGAGGTAAAGGTGGCAGAGACAGCCCTCGCCCTCAAGGACGGTGCCACAGAGGTGGACATCGTGATGCCCGTGGGCAAGTTCTTCAGCGAGGACTACGAAGGCCTCTGCGACGACATCCAGGAACTCAAGGAGACCTGCGGCGAGCACAAGATGAAGTGCATCCTGGAGACTGGCGACCTGAAGTCTTGCAGCAACATCATGAAGGCTTCCATCCTCGCCATGTATGCTGGAGCAGACTATATCAAGACCTCCACGGGCAAGGAGAAGGTGTCAGCCACTCCCGAGTCAGTCTATGTCATGTGCCAAGCCATCAAGGCTTACCACGAGAAGACAGGCATCCAGATCGGACTGAAACCCGCCGGAGGTATCAACACCGTTCACGACGCTGTGGTTTACTACACAATCGTGAAAGAAGTCCTGGGTGAGAAATGGTTGACCAACCAGTGGTTCCGCTTGGGAACATCACGCCTTACCAACCTTCTCCTGAGCGAAATCCTCGGAAAAGAAATCAAATACTTCTAAAAATCTCATCAAGCAAAAGGGTCAATTCATAGCAGAATTGACCCTTTCGTATATCCTTGAAACATAATCGGTGAAGTTATGCAACTATAAGTTCATAAACGTGCGACCTTATTTCTTACGTTCAATCACATAGTCCAAGTAGGCTTTCAGAGCATCATAGACAGACTTGTCTGCCACAAAATTATCAAGGAAACTCATACACTCAGCATGAAAATCCCACATCCTCTTGTCAGCATATTCAATGCCTCCGTTCTTCTTCGTGAACGCTACGAGCTGGGCGATTTCATCGGAAGTAACCTCACGCGCCTTAACCTTACGAGCCAAACTCAGCATCTCCTCATCGCCAGTGGATTTCAAGGCATAAATGACCGGCAGAGTGAGTTTTCCTTCCGTCATATCGTTGCCAGTAGGCTTGCCGATTTCCCTCGAATCATAATAATCGAAGATGTCATCTCGAATCTGGAAGATGATGCCTAAGTTCTGTCCAAAACGCTTCGCCTCCTCCACTTGCAAGGTAGAGGCATTCACGGACAAGGCACCGATACCGGCGCAAGCCTCGAAAAGCGCTGCCGTCTTCTGCCTAATCACCTGATAATAAATATCCTCAGAAATTTCCTCATTGCTGATGCTCGACAACTGGAGGATTTCACCATTGGACAAGACACGCCCCACCTCGGCGAGGTAACGTACTATTTCTTCTGAATGGGAATAGGACACTTGAAGCAAAGCAGTGGAAAGGATATAATCGCCCACAAGCACCGCCACCTTATTATTATATGTGGCATTGACACTCGCCTGCCCTCTCCTTTCGCCACTCTCATCTACCACATCATCATGCACCAAGGAGGCAGTATGGAGCATCTCCAAACCTACTGCGGAATGTTGCGTCACATCGGAAATCTTGCCGAAATTACGAGCCATCAACAAGATGAGGATGGGCCGCATTCGTTTTCCTCCCCGCTGTCGAATATGATCGAGCACCTGCGAGAGAAGTCCGTCGCTATGTTCCAAAGACCTGTTGAACAAGTCGACAAAATCTGCCAGTTCCGCCTCTATGGGCTGCTTAATTTGTGATAAATAGTCCATTAATTCTGAAATTTGTTGCAAAATTAATGATTAATCTGCAAAATGTGGCAAAAATTTAGTAATTTTACACCATAAAAATGATAATTATGGATAAATTGTTCCTTTTAGACGCGTATGCCCTCATCTACAGGTCATATTACGCACTCATCCGTGCCCCGAGAATCAACTCCAAGGGGCTGAACACGTCATGTATCATGGGTTTCTGCAATACCCTCAACGAGGTACTCACCAAGGAAAATCCCACGCATATCGGCGTGGCTTTCGACCACGGCAAGACCTTCCGACACGAAGCCTTCCCTGCCTATAAGGCGCAAAGGGAAGAGACACCCGAGGACATCAAGCTCTCCGTACCCATCATCAAGGAAATCTTGCAGGCTTACCATATCCCTATCCTACAAGTAGACGGGTTCGAAGCCGACGATGTAATCGGCACTATTGCAACTCAAGCCGGTCATCAAGGCATCGAAACTTACATGCTCACTCCCGACAAAGACTATGGGCAGTTGGTGCAGGAAAATGTATTCATGTACCGCCCCCGTCACGCTGGTGGCGGCTATGATAAGTTGGGCACAAAGGAAGTAGAAGAGAAATACGGCATCTCCTCCACTGCCCAAGTCATCGACCTCTTGGCACTGATGGGCGACTCCGCCGACAACTTCCCCGGTTGTCCCGGTGTCGGTGAGAAGACTGCCGCCAAACTCATCAACGAGTTTGGCAGCGTGGAAAACCTCATCAGCAACTCCTCACAGATCAAGGGTAAGTTGAGGGAGAAGGTGGAAGACGCAGTGGAAGACATCAAGATGTCGAAGTTCCTCGCCACCATCCGCACAGACGTTCCCGTCGGCATCACGATGGATGACTTGAAACTTGCCGAACCCGACAACGCCAAACTGGAGGAAATCTTCGCCGAACTGGAGTTCAAGACCTTCGCCAATCGAGTTCTTAAAAAAACTCAAAAGACACAAACAAAGGCTTCAGGCGAGTTGGATTTATTTTCCACAATTCAAGGCGACGGACAGGAAGAAAGCGAAAATGCGAGTTTTGACACCATTAAAACCGTAGAGCATTCCTATAAACTCGTTGAGACAGAAGACGATGCAAAATTACTTTGTGACTTTTTATTGACAAACAAGATTGTCAGCATAGATACAGAGACCACTTCCCTCTCTGCCATAGACGCAGAGTTGGTGGGACTGAGCTTCGCCGTGAAGGAAAAAGAGGCATTTTATGTCGCCATTCCTGCCAATCGTGAAGACGCATTAAAACTCGTTAACATATTCAAACCCCTCTACGAACATCCCGACATTCTCAAGGTGGGACAGAACATCAAGTACGACTACGAGGTGCTGATGAACTACGGGATAGAGATCCAGGGAAAGATGTTCGACACCATGCTCGCCCACTATCTCATCCAACCCGAGTTGGGACACAGCATGGACTATCTGGCGGAAGTATACCTCCACTACCAGACCATCCACATCGACGAACTGATAGGCCCGAAGGGCAAGACCCAGAAATCGATGCGCGACCTCTCCCCCGCCGAAGTATACGAGTACGCCGCCGAGGATGCCGACATCACCCTTCGCCTCAAGAACGTCCTGGAGCCCAAGCTCAAGGAGATAGACTGCGAGAGCCTGTTCTGGGACGTGGAGATGCCACTCGTACCCGTACTGGCACACATGGAGATGAACGGCGTGTGCATCGACACCGATGCCCTGAAGGAGACCTCCGCCAAGCTCACCCAACGACTGGCGGAGATAGAGCACCACATCTACGAATTGGCAGGCGAGAGTTTCAACATCGCCTCCCCACGCCAAGTGGGCGAAATCCTCTTCGGCAAGATGAAGATCGTGGAGAAACCCAAGAAGACAAAGACAGGACAATACGTCACCAGCGAGGAAGTGCTGCAACAGCTCCGCAGCAAGAGTCCCATCATCGACGAGATACTGAACCACAGAGGATTGAAGAAACTCTTGGGCACCTATATCGATGCCCTCCCCAAGCTCATCAACCCTCGCACTGGCCACATCCACGCCTCCTTCAACCAAGCCATCACTGCCACGGGACGTCTCTCCTCCAGCGACCCCAACCTACAGAATATCCCCGTGCGTGACGATGACGGCAAGGAAATCAGACGCTGCTTCATCCCCGAACCGGGCTGCCTGTTCTTCTCCGCCGACTACTCTCAGATAGAACTCCGCATCATGGCCCACCTGAGCGAGGATTCCAACATGGTGGAAGCCTTCCGCGAAGGCTCAGACATCCACGCTGCCACAGCGGCGAAAATCTGGCATGAGAACATCTCGCAGGTAACAGATACGCAGCGCAAGAAAGCCAAGACCGCCAACTTCGGCATCATCTACGGCATCACCACTTACGGTCTAGCCCAGCGCATGAACATCGAGAACAAGGAAGCGAAGCAAATCATCGAAGACTACTTCCGCACCTTCCCCGGCGTACAGGCTTACATGGAAAAATCAAAGGAGATAGTCCGTGCGAAAGGCTACGCCGAGACCCTCTTCCATCGCCGCCGTTACCTGCCCGACATCAACAGCCGCAATGCCACCGTGAGAGGCTTCGCCGAGCGCAACGCCATCAACGCCCCTATCCAAGGCTCAGAGGCAGACATCATCAAAGTGGCGATGGTGCGCATCTTCAACCGCTTCAAGGCGGAGAACATCAAGAGCAAGATGATCATCCAGGTGCACGACGAACTCAACTTCTCCGTCTTCCCCGAGGAGAAGGAAAAGGTAGAGAATATCGTGAAGGAGGAGATGCAGAACGCCTACCAGCTCTCCGTGCCCCTCATAGCCGATGCTGGCTGGGGAAACAACTGGCTGGAAGCTCATTAAACGACAAGTCTCCCGGTTGTTTCTGACGAAACAGTCGGGAGACTTGTCGTTTATTCTATTGAGTTCTTACCCATTCATCATCTTATCCCATAAAACACAGTCTATTTACTGAATAAATGGTATTCTTTCCAATGTTTCCATATGCATTAAAACGTAAGCTCTGCAGGTCAGAACAGCGGCAGTAATTCCGCAATGAGCTGGATGATATCATTGGCTTGTGTAAAGTCGGCCTGGCGGTTCTTGATGATGGTTTCCACCTCCTCTGTCTTGCCGGGGAAGAGCTTGAGGAGGGACTTCTTGTTGGAGAAGCTCTTCAGTTTGTCGCCCTTCGACAACAGATACTTGTTGTGGTTTTTCACCTTATATACGTCCTGATTGGAGTCGGGTGTGTTGGCGGATTGCTCCTGTCCCTCCAGCAAGGAAAGCTTGACGGATTGGGAACGAACTTGCGACACGGTTCCGAAGGCTCCCTTGTAGCCCACGTTTACCTTGTCCAGGTCCCAGTCTATCAAGAGTTTGCCTTGCGGGTAGCTCACCACCTCATAAAACTTGTTCTTGACGCGACAAAACAGGTTGTTGCCAATCTTCATGCTGTCCACCGCCTCCGGATTCGTCAGGATCATGTTCTCCCCGTCCTGCTTGTACATCACGCAGTGGTTGGCAGCGTCATAGTTTACTTCCACTCTCACCTGCTGCCCACCGCTCATGTAAATGGTACCCTTCTGATATTCGGGATAGAGGAGGACTTTGTTTCCTTGAGCGAAGGATGCCTGGCTCAGGAAGGGAAGGAATGCCAAGGCCAACTTCAAAAAATGTCTTTTGATAATCATAATCTTCTATATTATTATTATGTTGTAATTTTATTCTACCACACTTACCAGCTTCTCATACGACCTGATGCCCGACTCCGAGACAATGTCCACTAAGAGGCGATAAATGCCAGGTACGGTTGGCGTACTAGAAAAGTAGCCTTTCCTATTCGTACTGCCCGTCAACCCTATTGGCGTGTAATAGGTTCCTTTGAAAGTGATGTCTGAAGCCTTGGTACGATTCCTCGTCTTTACTAAGACGGCCCCGTCAATTGCCCCCGATGTATATTGCAGAGCTTGCCAAGGCCTTAGCAGTTCCACCTCTTTTATTTCGAATGCTGGCATAGATAGAATGTGACCAATCATCGTGGTATCCAATTTCACCCCATCAATTATAATGGGTAGAGGGCTTCCTTTAAGAGTAGAAACCCCTCTTGTAGTATAGAACTGCGCGGATAGGGCTGTCTTTACTTTTGCCAAGCCTGGCATTTGGGTCAGGATTTCTTCCAAGTCTGTGTAGTTATGCTTTTCTATTTCCTCTCTGTCTGCATAATTTGTACTATAGAACTTGTTGGTGGGCTTTGGCTTTTCTGTGATAAGGTGCGCCTTGACTACGATATCTGGAAGTGTTTGGTTTTTGAACCGTCCCTCTACCGAAGTTGCAGTATCTTCTGCATATTTCGTTTTCTTGAGCTTTGCGTATTGAATGTTGACGGAAGGAAAAGTATTGTCATCCACCGAAATATTGGCGAATATCGGCTTGTTCCTGTTGTTTTCCACTTGCAAGAAAAAGAGCCGTTTCATATCATCCCAGGATTTTATAAAAAGTGTGGGCGACCAAACTAGTCGCCCACACCATTTTTATTGTTTTTCAAATCTTGTCGAAATAGCTTACTGGGCACCTGCACCCCATGCGGGGGCACCCTTGTCCTGCCACAGGCGCTCTGTTGCGAGAACCTCGTTGTAGAGACCTGAGGTAGAGATGGTCAGGCCCTGTGCTTGGTAAGCAGCCGAAGTAATATCCTTCATGATGTCAGTTTCGCTGATGTTACCAGTTGGGAAACGACGAGGAATCTTGTTGGCTGGAACCTCTGAATAGCTCTTGCGAGGCAAGATAGTGGAGTTGTAGCTGGGGTAGCCAGAACGGCGGGCGGTCACATAAACCTCGTTGGGATACAAGGTGAAGTTCAGCAACTCCTGGATATAAATCTTCTCCAGCTTCTCTGCTGCTGTACCAGTGAAAGCATACTTGTCGCTCTGCATCATGGCCTCTACTTCGCCCTCCTTTAAGTCGATGGGTTGCTCGTTGGAATCATAGACGAAACAGCCTGCGACATTCTGGGTATAAGCCACCTGATTGTCTTCTGCCAGGTTGTTGTATGTGTAGCAAGATGCTCTCAAGGCAGCGTCATAGTACTGCTTTGCCTTTGACTCATTGCCATTCAGCATGGCGAACTCAGCAAGATACAAGTTCACCTCGGCTGCACTCATATACAAGCCATACCAAGGACGGTCCTTTGTAGTGAATGTATAGGTGTCATCTGGCAATGTGGCAGCTTCCACCTGAGAGGCGGCAGTGTAGGTGCGACCGATGATCATCATGCGGTTCAAGACAGAGTAGGCGGTATATCCTGTCTCGTTCTCACCCTTTGCGTTGTGCAAATACAACTCCTTTGATGCGTTTGCGTAAGTGCTGGGGAAATACCACTTGTACTTACCTGTGTTGTCGAGTTGGGCATTCCAGTCCTCTGTCAGACCATAGTAGCGTACCCAAGGCTCACCCATACCCGTCCACTTCACGAAGTGCTTCTTGCCGTTGGCATCTGTTGTGTACTCAACGTTCTTCTCTATGAAATCAGGAATAGACAGACCTGCGTCATAATAACCCTGAACAATGGTTGAATTCCAAGAGTTCTTGGTGTAGAAGAAGCGAACTCGGGGATCCTTGTTCTCCACCATGAAGTTGATTACGCTCTCGCTACCTACACAACCCGTGAATCCATTGTTCCAGTGGTAGATGCGGTCGTTGATATAACCATCGTCACCAGTAACCTTGGTGTCACCCTTGCTAAAGCGAACATCATCGCCAGTCTCGGAGATAAATCCGCAAGAAGCACTCTCCACGGCTGCTGCAATCTCCTTCGCCTTTGTGGGGTTCTGTGCCAACAAGCGAACGGCGATACGCAACTTCAGGGAATTGGCGAACTTAGCCCACTGAGCCTTCTTTCCGGCATATACTACATCCTGGTCGGCATTCATGACAAGATCATTGGATGCAAATGTCTCAATACATTTGTCAAGGTCAGAAATCCACAAGTCATACAACGACTCCACGTCATCATAGCCAGGGGTGAGAGTTCCGCCGTATGCGTAGTTACAAGCCTCTGTATAAGGGATGGAACCATACATATCGGTAGCGAAGATTCCCTCATAGATGCTCATGACATGGGCAGCCTTCAGATAACCAATCTGCTGCTTCTGACTGGTCTCGTCCAATTTGGAATACTCGAACTCCATGGCACGAACCACGCGCAACACGTTGATGTATTGCCTGCTCTGATCTCCATCCAGGGTCAAGGTCAGGATACCTTCGCCGGCACCGCTGGCGGACATGCCCATACCCGCCCACTGATACTTCATGGGAGCATTGTAGTAATACTCCAGGTAAGGTTGTGGGTCAAATCTATTGACTGCCTCTGCAAACAAATTGGCGAGATCTCCCTTTGTCACCGCAGAAGGGTTGGTATTTGTCTCTGAGAAATTATCACGGCAGCTTGTGGTAGACAAGGTGAGTCCCAACGCAAGGGCTGCCATTAATATTTTGTTCGTTTTCATATCTTCAATTTTAGATTAGAATGTTGCACTGATAGTGAAAGTATAGCTTGCAGTATAAGGGCTAACAGAACGAATCATGAACTGACCAGCCTGTGTACCACGCATTGACTCTGGGTTGAAGTTGTTGGGCAATGAGTTCAGGAGATAACCCAAGTTGCGACCTGTCAAGACAAAGCTCAGGTTGGATGCACCCACCTTGTTGGCAATGCTTGTAGGCATACGGTAGCTCAATGAAACCTCGCGCAGGGCGATGTAGTTCAACTCGTGGAACCATTCGTTGTTCTTCCAAACGGCTGCACGACCCCAAGAGTTGTTCCAGTAGTTCCACGAAGAAGCGTGCTGGGGATCCACGATGCCTCTGCTCACCAAGTCGGAGTAAAGCTCGCCACCCTCTGCGATGGTGTAAGTACCCGTAGGAGTATTGATTGTCTGTCCACCGGGCATGATTGCCTCGGGGATGATACCGTCATCGTAGGTCTTACCGTCCCAGATAGAAGTGTATGTGATTCCGCCATGGGCTGCGTCTGTACCGTTCAAAGAACTCTTCAAGTAGCCGTATGCAGTACCATAGTGAGAACCATAGATGGCTACCATACCACCGAAGCGCATATCAAGAGAGGCACTCAATGACCAGTTCTTGTACTTCAAGGTTGTGTTGACAGAACCCAAGAAGTCGGGCTGGATGCTACCCACCTCTTTCTCTACGCCAGAGCGAGAATAGTAAACAGAGTGACGGCTGTTGTAAGATGCCAACTCGAGGATGGGAAGACCAGTCTTCTCATCGTAGTTAGGTGTGGCGTCAGACATCAACAGACCATACTCGCCACCTACCTTGGCTACGGAACCGATACGGAAGTTACCGTATGAAGGCATACCTACCAAAGAGATGTAGTCGGCTACGTTCTCGTGCAAGGAAACAATCTTAGACTTGTTCTTTGTGTAGGTGAAGTTCAAGTCCCACTGCCAATCCTTGGTCTGGATAGGTGTGGTGTTCAAGGCAATCTCGACACCCTGGTTCTGGATGTTACCGGCGTTAACCACCTGGTTGCTCAAACCAGACACGCTTGGTACAGAGATGGTCATGATCTGATCCTTAGTATTCTCCTTATAATAAGTAGCGTCGATACCGATGCGGTTGTTCAGGAAACGCCAGTCGATACCCACCTCCCAAGAGTTTTTGCGCTCAGGCTTCAAGTTGCTGTCATACAATGTCTCAGGAACCTGCAAACCGTAGGTCTTGTTGATACCATAGAGAGTATAGGCAGAGTTGATGGTGTAAGCGTCGGTGTCATTACCTACCTGTGCCCAAGATGCACGAACCTTGGCAAATGAAATCCATGAAGGCAATTTGCCACGGAAGGTCTCATGAATCAACCAAGAGGCAGATACGGATGGGTAGAAGTAAGAGAAGTTACCGTGCTTGTCGGTGTAAACCAAGGACGAAGACCAGTCGTTACGACCTGTGATGTCCAGATAAACCTGATCCTTCCAACTCAAGGCAATCTGACCTGCCAAAGACATAATGGTCTTCTCGCCAGAGATGTTTCCTGAGGTAGAAAGAGTCTCCTTGGAGTTGCCGAGGAAATACTGACCGGGTACAATGAGTCCACCACGAGTACTCATGCTCATCTGCTGCTGGAAGTTGTGGTAGTACTCGCCACGAACGAAACCGCTGATGTTGAAATCATTCAGAGCCTTGTTCCAAGAGAGGTTAGCATTCAAGTTGGTCTGCTCCTTGGTGTACTGGCCAAGAGTGTAAGAACCACCTTCGTTAGCATAGCCAGAACCCAACACCTTGCTCTCGTTGCGCTTATAATAGTAGTTGTAGTTGCCCTCTGCTGAGAACTTCAACCAGTTGGTCAAGTCGGCAGTAACCTTTACGTTAGGACGAACGGAGGTCTCCTTCTGTGAGTATTGCTCCTCATAGATGCTCCACCATACGCTCTTGCCAGGTGCATTACCATATTCGTCGTTGTACTTTGTGCTCGCCATGCCACCATGAGAGCCCTTGTAACGGGTTCTCCAGTAACGGGTGTCGTAGAGACGGCTGAATGTACCATCGATGAAACACTCACCGAAGTTGGTCATACCGCCCTGCTTAGGATTGGAATTGGCAAATGTAATACCAGCCTCAACCTCAACCTTGCTTGAAATCTTATGAGATGCCTTCGCCATCATAGACAAGCGAGAGAAGGAGTTGTTGGGTGTAGTACCATTAGCATACTTGTATGACAAAGATGTATAGAACGTGGTCTTGTCGTTGCCACCTTGTACGGCGATATTGGTGTTGGTGTTGAAGGCATCGTCGTAAGCGTCAGTGAAGTTGTTCTTGTATGGAGAATATTTCACTGTAGAATAGTCGTAGAATTCAATATCTTCACCATCGAACTTAGGACCATAAGAAACGCCACCGCCCCAGGCAATTGAGCGTTTTCCCTGTTCATTCAGGTAGAATGAGTTGGTATCCTGTGCGTTGTTGGATGACTTATAGTAATTGTAACCAGACATATAACCATCACCACGCTCATTCTGGAAGTCAGGACCGCCGTAAACGTGGTCGATACCGAATGTCTGTGAGAAGCTGATGCCGAGCCCCTTCTTTCCCTTACCGCTCTTGGTAGTGATAACGACGGCACCGTTCAGACCGCGGGAACCGTAAAGAGCAGTTGCAGCGGCACCCTTCAGTACGGATACGCTCTCGAAATCGTCAGGGTTCAAGTTCTTCAACTCGTTACCCCAGTCGGTATCGTTCTGGCTCCAGTCAGCATCACCTTCCTTCACGCCGTTGTCGAGGATCACGCCGTCCACAACGTAGATAGGCTGGTTGTTGGAACCCAATGTGGAAGCACCACGGATCAAAATCTTGGCAGAACCAAAGAGACCACCATCGGAACCCGAGATGTCAACACCGGCCACCTTACCCTGCAATGCAGAGACAGGGTTCACGAGGTTCTTGTCGAGGGCATCGCCCTTCAACTCTGTCACAGCGTAACCCAGGGCCTTGGTCTCACGCTTCATACCCAAAGCCGTTACCACCACCTCATTGAGGCTCTTGGCATCGTCCTTGAGCACAACGTTGATGTCGCCTCCCTTGAAAGTCACCTCCTGTGTCTCATAACCTACATAGGAAATGCGGAGAACGTCACCTTTCTTAACACCCTTGAGGGAGAAATTTCCGTCCAAGTCGGTAACAGTACCAGTGGTGGTACCCTTCACGATAACAGAAGCACCGATGACTGCCTCACCAGTGGCATCCTTGATGATACCCTTGCAAGTCTCATCCTGCTGCACATTCTGAACCCCGTTGACCGAAGGAATGCCGGCGAAAGCCGTTCCTGCAGAGCCAACCATCAAGGCGAATGCCAGGGTCATAGTTTTGTTACTTTTAGTCATAATTTAAACTTTTGATGGATGAATAAATTAATTATTATATGTATATCCCGACAATCCCCCAAGAC
>CAVCCB010000035.1:0-17573 GCA_963600595.1 Subdoligranulum sp. APC924/74
CCAATCAAGATTATTACATCGTTACTTTCCCCTGCGACCTGAGCGGCGGCTACCGGCTCACGATCTACAGGGACGGACAGGTGGCAAGCTATTTCGGAGTCCATCAAAAGGTGGAGGCCGGTTCCTTCATCACCCCTACAGACCTTGTGGAGAGCGAACTGGAGTTTGACGACCCGGACGCTCCCTTCGTAGAAGACGAGAGGCCCGAACTGAACGAGGCCACCAAGGATGCGCTGGTTGCCTACCAGCAGAATCCTACGGACGAGAACAAGTCGGCCCTGATGGAACAAATGGGCATCAGATACGACAAGGTGGTAGCCCGCAAGAAAGCCAAATTGCGCGAACTGGAGCGAGACGCTCTCCATCAAGACCTTGTCGACGAGATGCAAGCCATCGTGGATGAGATGGTGGAGAACCGCGACATCCGCCTGGAGCAGCAGTTCTACCGGTTGATAGACCCACGAACAGACGACAATCCGAACGACGAGTGGCTGGTGCTCAGAGGAGCTGACGCCAACAATCCCTACATTGGCTACGCCCCTGTCAGAAACTCGGAATATGCCGCTTTCAATAAAGACTTCACCTATCCACAGGGGCAAGACAATTACCCGGTAGTGAACATCACTTATGCAGATGCCGTAGCCTATTGCCAGTGGCTGAGCGGGCAGGACGGCACGCACGAATACCGTTTGCCCTCAGAGGAAGAATGGATACTTGCAGCCGGCCACATGCCGAAGGATGTCAGCATGAACAGCGACCATGTGGAGAAAGGGCTCACTGCCGTCGATGCCTATGCCCAAACGACGGGTGCTTGCGGCGGCATCGACTTCTGGGGCAACTGCTGGGAATGGACTTCCACCACCAATGCCGCTGGCGAGTATATTGTAAAAGGCGGCAGCTGGGATTCAAGCCGAGACGCTTGCCGAAGCGAATACTCCGACGATGCCCGCAACGGTTCCAATGGTTATTCCAATGTCGGTTTCAGAGTAGTGCGTGTTGATAAATAAATAAATGTTTGAAGGCAACACCCGCGGCATATTTGCCGGGATGTTGCCTTTGTTTTTTCCTTTCGGATGGGAGAACTTCACTTTACCCTCCCTGTCTCCATCTCATTCTCCAAATAGGAGAATACATAGACAGCTCCCTCATAATACAAGCCGCAAGCAGGATTGCACAATCGCCTGTAAGTTTCCGAATAATACAGTTCGTCAAGGGCTTTCCTCATGTCCCAACCGTATTTCTCCATCAACATCTCCACCAGCTCGGTAGAGAGACACTCTATCTGAAACTGAATATCTTCACTCATGGGTCAAATCTTCCTTAAGTAACTAACCGCCTTTTCCGTACCAAAGAAATACTGGACGGCTGGCTTGCAAAACCGCAACTCTTCTATCATTCGCTCAATGCTGATGTAGCCTTGGATGAAACGGCGCATCTGAAGACCCACCATATCATCCGCTATCGGGCCAACCACAATATCGTAAGGATGTATCGGAGTATCGCTTAGATTCCGTCTGTTCGCCAATACGAACTCGGCCCATTCTACTGAGTAATCATCAAAGACCTTGAACGACAAAGGCGAATCATTCTTCAGTAGAGCGTCGTCAAAAAGATAAGTGTTCAGCACCGGCTCACCTTCCATCAGCCTTTGTGCCGTACGCACAGCCATGCCCATTGCTTGCTTCTCATTGGGATTCAAGTAAAAGCCACGTCCAAAATCCTTGCCCTTGCGCGATAGGGACAAATCTATTTTGCCAATGACGACATTGCTTCCATGATACAACTTTATCATCTCAACCTCCCTCCGTTTTTCCGGCACAACAGGTCAATGTCATCCACGGCATCCTCTATCGAGAGCGTATGCTCTGCGGCATAGCAATCTATAAGGAAGTCTATCCCCCTGAACCTGCGCAAATAGGCATACGCCTGCGCCATGGGCAACTGAAAGCGACGGGCAAAGGCACCCACGCAACAATTCACATATTCTATAATGTTATGAGTCAAGTCCATATCTCTTTACTTTTGGTGCAAAAATACAAAGAAATTCCGAGACAGCGGCCAATAACACAAAAAAACTTGATTTATTTCCATCGAACTGAGGGAATATTCCGTCATATTAAAATGGCAAGTACATTCTTTTTTGTATTTTTGCATCCTGTTCACACCAAAAAACAACGAGCATGATAAACTGCCAGATAACAAGAGACGGAAAGACAGAAAGGAACGTGACGCAGGACGGACTCACCTTCCTCGACAACCACGGCATGGAACGAAGCAACCGCATCGAATCTGATGCGCTGGAAGTTTCGCTCCAGGAGTGGCATTACCAAAAGTTCGGCATCATGAACCAGCACTATCTGGGCAAGAAGAACAACATCCAGTTCATTGCCCGGCACGAAGTGCGCCCGGCATTGATGTTCTCGATGACCACCCTTGGCGGCAGCATGAAGGAGGTGTACGGCAAGCAGGGAGGAGCAAGCAAGGAAATGGTATGGAAAGCTGGCCAAGCCAGCCTCTGCTTCCTGAACGGCGAGGGCGGAGCCAACACCCACTTGAACCGCGGCACTCAGTTCGAAATTTTCAACGTGGTCATCCCGCAACAGTATATCGAAGAACTCATCAACCGCAACCTTGAGGCATTCGAGCCGCTTTCTCCCCTGACCAGCCCCATCTTCGACACCCAAACCATCATCAAGTACAACCAACCTGCGGAGGCATCGGTCGCCAAGGCGGCAAGAGACATCCAGCGTTCCCGGCTGCTGGGCAACCAAGCCCCCAAGTACATGGAGTCGAAAATCATCGACTGTCTCTCGGGATTCCTCCTGCCCGGCAGCCTCTCGTCAGGCCAAGCTGTCAGCCTCATCCTGCGCGACAAGATACACGATGCCAAGGACATCATCCTCTCCCACTACCAAGACATGCCCTCCCTGCACGAGCTTGCCAAGATGGTGGGCACGAACGAGTGTACGCTGAAGAAGGTGTTCAAGCTGGAGTTTGGCACCACGGTATTCCAGTTTCTCTACGACCACCGCATGGAGTTGGCAGCGCATTACCTCCTCGACACATCCCTGCCTGTCAGCACAATCGGCATCAAACTGGGCTACGACTACCAGAGCCATTTCTGCACAGCGTTCAAGCGGAAGTTCGGAGTCAGCCCGATGGAATTCAGATTGAGGAGAGGCGAACTCTTTCCGTAAATTTTGAAGGCAACACCCACGACATAATCGTCAGGATGTTGCCTTTGTCATACCGAATGAGAGAGCGTCTTCGCACACACCTGTCAAACATTATATTCATTTAAACCTAATTCATCCTTTTGGTTCAGACTTCCTTCCAATGTAAAACACATAGCCGAAACAGTCCTTGTTCTCTTCATAATAAGCCATTTCCACTTTCAGCCTTTCCACGAAAGAATGGGCGGCGTCGCTGTAGGAATGGTCTTTCAAGAAAGCATCCATCACAGGCTTCATCGGCTCGTAATAATTTTTCAACCAACAAGTGTCGGGCAATACGAAATGGGCATAAGGTTCATAACCTGCCTCAACCATCTGAGCTGTCTTTTGCTCTATCGTGCCTATCTCGGGAAGATTTTCCTCCATCCATCCCATGTCATTTGGGCGCTTATCTCCCAACCAGGAGCAATCGGTCACGGCAACATAGCCACCAGGCTTCAAGAACTGGTGCCAATAGCGCAGACCATTGAGAAAACCGACGATGAAGATGGAGCCTTCCGACCATATCAGGTCGAACGAATTTGCCGCAAACGGAAGGTCGTCCATCGAGGCTTGCAGGGGATGAACACAATCAGTCAGTCCCTTCGATATACATCGCCGATGAACACCCTCTATCATCTCCGGCAGCAAGTCAACCGTCAATATATCGGCATCATACTCCTCTGCAAGGACAAGTGTCTGGCTTCCAGTTCCACAGCCAATGTCGGCGATGCGAATTTTCCTTTTGAAATCGGGTATCAGGCTTGTGGCAAGCCGTGTCTCCCAGTCGCCACCTGGTCCCTGTCGGTCCAATCTCTTGAAGAAGTCGGCTATCAAGGAGAAGTCGAAGTCTTCTATCACTTTGTTTTCTTTTTCCTTATTTTCCATTGTCTTTCTAATTACGTTATAAAAAGGATTCGGATGCATCTTACTCTATCGGAATCCAGATTTCCGTCAACAAATCTTTTGGTTCTGTTATCTCAGGATCATTGAGGTAACGCTCGAACATCTGGCAATGTTCCATCACTCCCTCTCCCAGCTTCACCTTCTCTCCTGATTTAGGCAACATCTCACCATAGACTTTGGCGTTCACTTCTCCCAAGTTCTCATACGGTCCTTGGTAGCGATACACCAAGAAGCGACCACCATAAATGATAACGATGCCTACATCGCCATCGGGTTTCTTCCCATCCACTACAGGTGAGGCTATACAAACATCCACCCTGCACTCATGGGCAGGAATGGTCGCTGGATTATCATGATAGACATTGATGTATTCTGCATCTGGGCAGTCATAATCTATATGATGTGCATGGCAATATGCTCCCAACTTGTTCCAAGCCTCCACATAATTGAGGCTCTGATAATCACCTGTCAGGCGAACGCTGATAGCCTTCACATCCTTGCGCATTTCAATTCTTTCTGTAATTTCCATTGTTCTTGTTTTAATTTTAGTCCATATTTTCAAATTGCGATGCAAAGATAGCCCAGATTTTCCACAAGGATTTTAACATGACGGAACATTACAGAGAACTATCGGCACTCCCCCTACCTCTTTCCGTCATATTAAAATCCGACATTGTCCTTTTTGCTACTTTTGCAAGCGAAACATTCAAATACAAACAAAAAAGACAATGAAAAAACTAACATTATCTTCATTTATGGTGACAGCGAGCCTCAGCCTTGCCGCACAGACGAGTCCTTCGGACAGCTCAAAGGTTTCCAAACTCGAAAAGACACAAGAACTGGACGAGGTGGTAGTGAAGAGCAGCTTGCCAAAGATTCGCAACAACGCCAACGGCATGACCTGCATCATCCAAGGAAGCGAACTGGAAAAAGCGGGCAATTCGAAGGATGTGCTGGGCCGACTGCCCAGCATACAGAAAGCAGACGATGGCGTGGAAGTGTTCGGACGAGGAGCTGCCGAGGTGTATGTCAACAACCGAAAGCTCTACGACCTCAAGGAGCTGGAGCGCATTCCCTCGGACCAAATCATGAGCGTGGAAATCATCAGCAATCCCGGTGCCCGTTATGCAGCCACCACAAAGGCGGTGGTTCGTATCAAGACGAAACGTCCGCAGGGCGAGGGATGGGGATTCAGGGAGGAAGCCAAAGTGAACCATTTCGTGGACTGGGGAGCAAGGGAGCAGTTGGACGTGAACTATCGCCGGGGAGGACTTGACATCTCCGCCTCACTCACAGCCTCAACGACCAACGGCGGAGCAAGTGCCTACGAATGCATCGAAAGCTATTCCGACGGAAAACTCCTCCGTCAGGTCATCGACAACATGCAGAACCGCTATCATGAGCGCACCCTTTGCCCGGGTCTGCGCATCAACTATGCCTTCAACGAGAACCAATCCGTCGGAGCGCAATACTATTACTTCCGCCAGCCCTACGCCAAGACCTTCACCAACCTTCCTTCGGTCTTCACTTACGGCGGCAGTTTTCTCGAAAGCACGATGACCCGTCTCCGCATCAGTTCCCCTGCCTACAGCCATCAGGCCAATGCCTACTACAGCGGCAAAGTGAAGCAATGGCAGACAGACCTCAATCTCGACGGATTCTGGAACGACACGAAGGGCACCACCGTGACCGAGGACAACCATGCCTTCAATCACAGCGCCAACCGCCTATACACAGCAAAGCTCACAGTGGAGCATCCGCTCTTCGGCGGAACCATAAGTTTCGGAACCGAATATAACGACACGCACCGCACGGAGCAGAACATCAATCCTGCCGTGAAGAACGGCGACTCGAAGGTGAAGGAACGAATATGGAGCGGTTTTGCGGAATACCGGCGGATACTCTTCGGAAAACTGAGGTTGCAGGGAGGACTGAGATACGAGAATGTGAAGAGCGACTTCTATGAGGAAGGCAAGCATACGATGGACAGGGACTATGCCGACTGGTTTCCGTCGCTCGGTCTGAGCATCGCCCTTGGAAAAGTACAACTGAGCGGAAACTATGGCGTTGACATCACCCGTCCCTCGTTTGCCAATCTCTCCGACAACATCATCTACATAAACCGCTACTCCTACCAGGGCGGCAACTCCAAGCTGAAGCCTACCTACAGCCGCGACCTCTCGCTGAGTGCATCTTGGAAATGGCTGTGGGCGCAAGCCATCTACAGCCGGGTGACGAACGACATCGCCTTCGAGAACACCGGCTATTCGGACAATGACAAACGGGTGACGCTCATCCATCCGAACAACATGCCCACCTTCCATCGCTATGTGGTGCAAGCCTTCGCCCAGCCCACCCTCTTCAAGATATGGCACCCCACATGGGGCTTCGTCTATTGCCAACAAGACTTCGAGGCGAACACCATCGACGGAGGCAAGCAGAAGCTGGACCGCCCGTTGCTCAACATCATCTGCAACAACCTCTTCCTCCTTCCCCACAGTTGGCGGATAGGCGTCGATTTCCATTGCCAGACCAGCGGCGACTACTCCACCTACCGCATCCACAACGCCCTCGTACAAGTAAGCGGCCTGATTCAGAAGTCGCTCCTCCGCGACCGGCTCGACCTCTCGCTGCAAGCAGGCAACCTGCTGCACAGCAAGCACCAGGCCGTGAGCATCTTCAGCAGCCGCACCCTCTACCAGGAGAACCGCTACTACACGAGACTGGAACTTACCGCCACCTACAAGTTCAACCTTGCCAACAGCAAGTACAAAGGAGGGAATGCCGACGGAAAGCAAAGGAAAAGGATGGAGTAAGAAGCATAGCTTCGCGAGTCGAAGCATATAGGCTTTGCGGTTCGAGGACTTAGTTGCTGCGGGGTGCCGACTATACCCAGCAGCTCTGCTGAGTATAGTCAGCAAGTCTGCTGACTATAGTGGGAAGGTCTGCCGAGTATAGCCGGCAGACCTTATAATTCATGGCTTCGCGAGTCAAGACAATGCAAAATGGAATTTACAGGGCATCAAATACATCCTTGAAGTATCAGTTACTTTTTGTCGCCCGCACAACAACTCATGCGGGCGGGCGACTCTCTATCATATAGATACGGGGATTCTTCATCATAAAGACTACGGACTACAGGCTCTCTCCGAAGTCCTTTCTGAACTTCTCCGCCAGTTCCTCCTGCCAGTAGTTCACCTCCTTCAGTCTTCCGAAGAAGAAGCGGAGGACGGAGGGCTCTTCCACCCACTGCAGGCCGCCGATGAGCTGGCGGTTGTCCCACAGCCACTTCACGCGGTCGGCAACATACTTGAGCTGGGAGAGGGTGAACACACGGCGGGGCACGGCAAGGCGCATCAGCTCTAACTCGGCATAAGGTTCCGAACCGTCGGGGTTGCGCTGCTCGGAGAGCGTGCCGCGCTCCATGCCACGGATGCCTCCAGCTATGTAGAGGGCGGCGGCAACGGCTCCGGCAGGATACTGGTTGTGGGGCATGTCGGGCACGAAGGCTCCGGCATTGAGGTGGCAGCCCAGACCGCCCGAAGGCAGCACCACGGGCACACCGTAGTCGTCGAGCTCCCTGGCGAGATAGTTGATGAACTCAGGTCCCTGGCTGAGATACTCCATGTCGAGCGACTCGTAGAGTCCCTGTGCCATCGCCTCCATCGTGCGCACGTCGATGCCGCCATAGGTGAGGAAGCCCTCGTAGAGCGGGATGTACTCCATCATCTGCTGCGTGTACTTGGGATCCTTCGACGTGATGATGCCGCCCTTGGCGAAGCTCAACTTGCGGGCGGAGAAATAGATGATGTCGAAATGGTCGGCGAGGAGGTGGTAGATTTCCCTTGGCTCCATAAACTTGCAGCGCGCCTCACGGGTCTTCATGAAATACACGTTGTCCTGGAGCAGGGAAGCGTCGAGCACCGACTTCACGCCCATCTCATGGCAGATGTCGGTGACGGCGAGCATATTCTCCAGCGACACGGGCTGGCCGCCAATGAGGTTGGTGCCCGACTCCACACGCACGAACGCCACCCTGTCGGCCCCTATCTCCTGGATGCGCTGGCGCAGGTTCTGCAGGTTGAAGTCGCCCTTGAAGGGGTCGTTGCTCTGGGGGAGCAAGCCCTTGGCGTCCACCAGTTCCTCCACGGTGCCGCCGAGACGGGTGATGTGTGCCTTGGTCGTGGTGAAGTGGAAGTTCATCAGCGCCACCATGCCGGGCTTCACGAACGCCTCGGCGAGGATGTTCTCGCAGGCTCTTCCCTGGTGGGCGGGCAGCACGTTCTCCGTACCGAACACCTCCTTCACAGCCGCCTTCACACGGTTGAAGGTCTCCGAGCCGGCATAGGCATCGTCTGCCTGCATCATCGCTCCGAACTGCAAGTCTGACATGGCGTTCACGCCCGAGTCGGTGAGCATGTCCATGTAAATGTCCTTGTTCTGCAAGAGGAAGGTGTTGTTTCCTGCCTCCTGTATCTTCTTCAGACGGTCCTCCACGGGCAGAAGCGCGAGCTTCTGTATCATTCTCACCTTGTGCATTTCGAGTGGCACCTGGTTCTCACTCTTATAGAATTTTACTGCCATTTTTTGTTTTGTTTTTAGATTTGATTGTTCCGCTCGCAAATTTACCATAACCGGGGCAGTAAGAGGGGATATATTTTTCGGTTTTATCTACCTTTTTTGCTGATTCGGGAGAATAATACCGATTTTGCATACCAATATTATCGCAGATACCAATAATTATCGTACTTTTGTACCAAAATCAAAGAAACCCAAGAAAAGAAATGAGTCACGTCAGAGTAGAAAGCATAGATCAATTCAACCATTACTTCCACCAGCCCACCTACCATCCCCAGGTGAGCGTGGCGCGCCTGCAGGACGCCGACCTCTCGCTCTTCGAGCCTACCGACTTCTGCATGTACTGCGTGGTGCTGATGGAGGTGGACTTCGGCGAGCTTGTGCTTCACGATACCTGCATGCGTTACCGCGGCGGCACGATGTTCACCATGAAACCGGGCGACGTGGTGTCGATGAACCTCGACAGCAGGGTGAAGCCCCACGGATGGATGCTCGTATTCCGTCCCGAGCAGTTGAACGGCACGGGACTGGGAAGGGATTTTTATATGTTCAACTTCTTCGACTACAAGGTGGCGGAAGCACTGGAGCTTTACGAGAGCGAGCGGCACGTAATCCTGAACTGCTTCAACAACATCAACACCGAGCTGCAAGCCCCCGACGACGAGCTGACCAGCCACATGCTGCGCCTGGGCATCGGACAGCTGCTCACCTGCTGCCGCCGCTTCTACGACCGGCAGTTTGACAAGAAAGACCTTCGCACCTCCGACCTCGCCAAGCGGCTCGACCTGCTGGTGGACGAATACCTGCAAGACAGCAGCCACAAGCTGCGCACGATGGGGCCTCCCACCGTGGCATGGTGTGCCGAGCAGTTTCACCTCTCTCCCAGCTACTTCGGCGACATCGTGAGGCGGGAGTTGGGCATTACGCCGCAATCGTTCCTGCAAAACAAGCTCATCGACCGCGCCAAGTCCCTCCTGGTCAACCCCGGCCTCTCCGTCACCGACATCGCCTCTGAGCTCGGCTTCACCTATCCCAACCATTTCGCCCGTCTCTTCCGCCAGAAGACCGGCCTCTCTCCCAGCGCCTTCAGGAAGCAGGCTGAATGATTCTTTGATTACCCCCGAAGAGGTATAATCCGTTAAATAATCTAAGAAATTATACCTTTTCGGTGGTAATCTCAATATTTCTTCGTACATTTGCCTCCGAAAGGGTATAAACGACAAGAATATGAGCAATACTTTATCATCATACATCAAGGATATGCGCAAGCAGTTCGGACTCACACAGGTGGATCTGGCTGCCAAGTCGGGCGTGGGACTGAGGTTCGTACGGGAACTGGAACAGGGCAAGGAGACCCTACGGCTCGACAAGGTGAACCAAGTGCTCCTGCTCTTCGGACAGGAAGTGGGGCCGGTAGCCATCAAGCGGAAAGAAGAAATACAATAACTATAAAATGTTCCAAAGACATGAATGAATTAGACAAGATGCGCAGCGAGCAGCTCTACGACTTCACTGCGCCGGAAGTAACTAACAGTTGGAAACACGCCAGGGCGCTCTGCGCCCAATTGCAGACGATGACCGTACACGACGAGAACTATCGCAAGGTGATAGAAGACCTCATCCCCGGCTTCCCCGCCACCTCCGAGATTAACCCTCCCTTCCATTGCGACCACGGCAGCAGCATCATCGTTGGCGAGCATACCTCCATCAACTACAACTGCCTGATGCTCGACGAGGGATACATCAGGATAGGCAACCATGTGCTCATCGGTCCCAACTGTTCCTTCTACACCCCCCAGCATCCCAAGGACTACATACTGCGCAGGGAGGGCGTGGAGACGGGTCATCCGATAACCATCGGCGACGACACATGGCTCGGCGGCAACGTCACCGTATGTCCCGGAGTAACCATAGGAGCTCGCTGCATCATCGCCGCCGGGAGCGTAGTGACCAAGGATGTGCCCGACGATTGCCTCGCGGCAGGCAACCCGGCGGTGGTGAAGAAGAGGCTGGACAAGTAATCAGAGAAACTTGCCGATTGAAAAAGGACATTAAATGGGCTGGAATGACAACTCCAGTTGGCAAACGGTTCTATCGCCTTTCCGAACTGAAAAATGAGAGCGATTGCATCGCTTGCACCTTGCGGATTTGCTTTCATTTTCCTTTGCAGTCATACAAAAAAGCTGTAACTTTGCGCTCGAATACCAGAAATTTAATTCCGCGAAATATAATTTCAGCGGAAAGCTAATTTTTAAACAATATCAGCAGTTATGAGCATTAATATCAAGAGAAATCAGTTGAAAAGAGTTGTCATCGTGGGCGGTGGACTTGGCGGGCTTCGATTGGCGGAAGACCTCAGCAAGGCAAACCTGCAAGTGGTGTTGATCGACAAGAACAACTTCCATCAGTTTCCACCTCTTATCTACCAGATAGCGTCGGCAGGTATCGACCCCAGCTCCATCTCCTTCCCGTTCCGGCAGATATTCCGCAAGCGCAAGAATTTCTTCTTCCGCATGGCAGAGGCAAGAGCCGTGTTCCCCGACAAGAAGATTCTCCAGACTTCCATCGGAAAGATAGACTACGACTACCTGATATTTGCCGCCGGCACCACCACCAACTTCTACGGCAACGAGAACATCGAGAAGTGGGCTATCCCGATGAAGACCGTCTCCGAGGCGATGGGCTTGCGCAATGCCCTGCTGAGCAACCTCGAACGTGCGCTGACTTGCGCCACCGACGAGGAACGGCAGGAACTCCTGAACGTGGTCATCGTGGGCGGCGGGGCCACAGGAGTGGAGATAGCCGGTGCGCTCTCGGAGATGAAACGCTACGTCATCCCTTACGACTATCCCGACATGGACTCTTCGATGATGCACATTTATCTCTTGGAGGCTGCCGACCGTCTGCTTGCCGGCATGTCACAGGATTCCTCCCAAAAGGCTTACGACTTCCTGACGGGCATGGGAGTGGATGTACAGTTTGGCAAGATGGTGACCGACTACCGTGACCACAAGGTCATCATGAAGGACGGTCAGGAGATTCCTACCCGCACCTTCCTCTGGGTGTCGGGCGTGAGGGCACAGTCAGTCGCGGGCATCGACGGCGACAAACTGGGGCGCGGCTTCCGCATCGTGGTGGACGAGTTCAACCGCATACCGGGCATGGACGGTCTCTTTGCCATCGGTGACCAGTGTCTCCAAACTTCCGATCCCGCCTACCCTGGCGGTCATCCGCAGCTGGCGCAAGTTGCCATCCAGCAAGCCGCCCTCCTGGCTAAAAACATACAAAAAATAGCGGCAGGGGAAGCCGACTCCGCCCTCAAGCCATTCCGCTACAAGAATCTCGGTTCGATGGCGACAGTGGGCAGAAACAAGGCTGTGGTTGAAATCGGCAAGTTCCATAGCCAAGGCTTCTTCGCCTGGGTGCTCTGGCTGGTGGTTCACCTGCGCAGCATACTCGGCGTAAAGAACAAGATGATGGTGCTGCTCAACTGGCTCTGGAAGTACGTGAGCTACAACGATTCCATCCGAATGATTACATACGCTACAAAGCCGAAGGAGGTAATCGACCGACTGAAACGAGAGCAAACCACCCATCTCGGCACCGACCTGCTCGAAAACGAAGAAGAGTAAAAGAGTAAAAAAGCCTTCACCCTTCACCTTTTAGCTCAGAATGCCCATAAATAGGGCATTTGGAGGGGTGAAGGGTAAGAGGTAACCCTTCACCCACCCTTCACCCACCCTTCACCCGTCCAAACCCCTTTGTTTATAAGCATTTAGGGTCAAAAGGTGAAGGGTGAAGGGTAAAAGCCGATTTCGGTTTAATGCGACGCAACCTGGAATTCTGCCACGCCTCGTGCCGAATACTGTCTGACAGGGGCTATTTCTTGCCCCAACGAAGGCAGTATTTTGCCCCTTTGAGGCAGATATTGCTACGTCGTGACATATTATGCGATTTGCATAATTCATTTTAAATAATTATCTTTGCAACCAAAAATACTTAGTGCAAAGAATTATGGAGAATCCGTTTATCATCACAGGACACATCAAGCCAGAGTATTTCTGCGACCGACAGGAAGAAGCTAAAAGGATTATCACCGAAATCACCAGCGGTGAGTATATCGTATTGATGGCTGCCAGATGCATGGGCAAGAGCAAACTCATTGACTTTTCTTGCGAAAAAGCTTGGCTTTTCAATAAAAAGTCGTAACTTTGCAGAAAGTTTGAAAACCAAATAAAAAAAGGAGGACGGAAGTATGATTATCAATGTAGCCAATCCCATTTACGACTCCGTGTTCAAGTTCCTCATGGAGGACGAACGCATCGCAAAGACCATCCTCTCAGCATTGCTCAAGAAAGACGTGCTGAGCGTGGAAATCCGTCGCCATGAACATACCAACACCACACGAGATTCCATCTCCATGTTCCGCATAGACTTTGCCGCCAGAATCAAGGACAAGGACGGCAAGGAGAAGCTCATTCTCATAGAGCTTCAGAAGACGTGGCTGGAGACGGAGACGCTCCGCTTCCGCCAATACCTCGGCGCACAATATCTCACCCCCGAGAACGTAGCCAACGAAGGCGACAACAAGGGCTACGCCATCCCTATGGTGGCCATCTACCTCTTGGGACATCGCGTGGGGAAAGTGAACAAGCCTGTAATATACGTGAGGCACAACGCCTACGATTATGACGAAAATGAGGTAAAGGGTGCCATGGACGATCCCTTCATCGGAAGTTTGACGCACGACAGCATCATCGTGCAGATACCTTTGCTGCACGGGCGCATCAACAATCATTTGGACAAGGTGCTGAGCGTCTTCGACCAAACCTATCGCGACAAGAGCAACCGTCAAGTCATCATCCTTGACGAGGCAAAATACGAGGATGACGAGAACTTGATGCACATCCTCCGCCGACTCACAGCCGCTACGGTCAACGCAGAGTTGCGCATGGACATGAACGTAGAAGACGAATACTTCTCTGCCATCGAGAACCGAGACACTGAACTGATGCTTAGAGAGAAGGAAATAGACGAGCAAAAAAAGGAATTAGACGAGCAAAAAAAGGAATTAGACGAGCAAAAAAAGAAAATAGAAGAACAAGGCAACCTGCTGAAAACGATGGCGCAAGCTATGCTTGACAACGGCTTGTCGACAGACATCGTTGCCCAAGCCATGGAAAAAACTAAAGACGAGATTCTTAATTTGCTCAAATCATAGGATTTGGACAAATTCATGGGATGATACTTGAAACTTGCCGATTAATTTGGGAGATTAAGAATTATTGCGTACTTTTGCGACAACTTTGCGATAATGACTATGGTAATTTAAAAGCAACAAACAATGAGCAACAATAAAGAACAATTTACATGGATTCCGTTCTATGAAGAATTAGCACAAAAGCTATTGCCCTACAGATATGACAGGACTTCTTTGTTGAGTTTTATCTACAGCAAGCGTGAGGAACTCCAAGTAAACTATCTTCATGACCAAGAAGGTACGAATGATTTATGTCCCGACATTGACCCATTCACCTTTATGGGCATTTTCAACAGAGGTATCAAGACAGAGTCGAGATTCCATATAGCAAAACTCATGGCTGGTTTTCTGAAGGTAAAGGCTGTGACACCTTCAGATTTCGAAGGCATCCCTCTTCTCAACAACCAAATGTCTCATTTCTTTGGTTTCAGAAACAGAAGAGGAAAATACGACATAGAAAACCTATGGCAACTGTTTGAGGATGTTGTACTCAACAAGAATATTGAAGATAGTTACAACAGAGTTATCAAGCAGTACATTATAAACGTAAATATCACCATGGGGCTCTTTTGGATTAAGCCAAACGAGTATCTGGCTTTTGACAGCAAGAACCGTACATATCTGCTAAAGGAATACGGAATCACATTACCCACCAATGTTCCCGAATTCAAGGAATACAAAGAGATTTTGAATGCCATCAAAGCAAAAATGGCTTCGGGAGAAATCAAAGAAGAAACATTGTATGAGATTTCATCCAATGCCTTTACAGCAAATTATGAAATCACCAACAACAAGCAAACAATTTTCACCCAAAAGGATGAGAAAGATACAAAGCCAGTATATATGTACAACAAACAGTATGACAAGTATATCGATTTGCTCAAGGCAAACCACAATATCATCTTCAACGGTGCCCCTGGTACTGGCAAGACTTATCTTGCCAAGGAAATAGCAGAAGCGATGGGTGCCAAGTACAAGATGGTACAATTCCATCCATCTTACGACTATACGGATTTCGTGGAGGGACTTCGACCTGTCAAGGATGACAACGGGAATATTGGGTTTGAGAGGAAAGATGGAGTGTTCAAGGATTTTTGTAAAAAAGCACTTATACCAGTTCCCAAACAAGCCACAATCTCCCCCAATCCTATTCTAAATGAACCAATTCCACCAACTAACATTACCAATGCTTCATTCTACACTCTTTACGACCAATTAAAAGAAAGAATTAAAAAGGGGCAAGTCGTACTATATTCTGATTTTAGGAATTCAAAAAAATCCATGGAAGTTGTTGTAGAATATGGAGACATTAAATATAAATCGGGATACTTCAGAAGAGCTGCGCCTGATCACTTAAAAAAGATATTTGAATATTTCAGGGGCAGAAACATCTACGACATCAGATATTCACAAGCAAATGATTTTACAAACATAATTGGCAACACGATTGATTATTCTTGCTATAGAGGTATCGTACAGGAGCTATTGAATATGGCCAAAAACTCCTCATATTCAGTTACAGAGCCTTTAAAGGAAATTAAATACGAGGAGGAAATCAAGTCAACCTCGCCCACCCCCTTCGTCTTCATCATCGACGAGATAAACCGTGGCGAGATTTCGAAGATATTCGGCGAGCTGTTCTTCTCCATCGACCCGGGCTATCGCGGCACAAAGGGATTGGTGCAGACGCAATACCAGAACCTCGTGGAGGAAGGAGACGTATTCAAGGACGGATTCTATGTGCCGGAGAACGTCTATATCATCGGGACAATGAACGACATCGACCGAAGCGTGGAGAGCATGGACTTCGCCATGCGCCGGCGATTCGTCTGGCAAGAGATTACGGCAGAGGAAAGTGCAGAGAACATGGGGATTACGGGAGAACTGCGGGAACGGATGCAAAGGCTCAACCAAGTCATCAAAGAAACCGAAGGACTAGGAAGCTCCTACCAAGTGGGTGCCGCCATGTTCAAGAAGGTGAAAGACACGGAAGAGAACGTGGAGGGAAACTGCGGCATGACCGCAGACAGCCTTTGGAATCTCAATCTCAAAAGTTTGATGAAAGAGTATCTTCGCGGACTTCCCGAAGCTGATGACATCCTGCAAAAGATGGAAGACGCTTACTTCTTGAAGAAGAAAGCAGGGGAAACTGGCACGAAAGAAACATCCGAGACAGAATGATTACGCAAGACAACAAGAGCAAGGAGACAGAACTCTTCGAAAGGGACGAGCTGGCCCTCTTGGCAGGCAAGACCATCGGGAAACTTTCAGCCGAAAAGTTTCCCGGACTTCTTGTGTTCCCCCGAGACTTCAACGACAGCGAAGACCTCGACAAAGGCACCGTCATCTACTCCATCGAAAACAACAGTCTCGTCACCTACAACATCGTGGGCTTCATCGGTTTTGAGCATACCCAACTCACCATCCGCTCCCGCTTCGCCGAAGAGAACGAAGAAGACTTCTTCCTCCACTATATGCTGCAAAAGGTATTGTCGCTCAACATCACGGAGCTAAAGCACAAGACCGCCGACGAGCAGGTTCTTGATTTCCTCATCTACCTCTTCCCCTCCCTCTTGAAGCGAGCCATCCGCCAAGGCATTTTCCGCGAATACCAAAGCAGGGCCTACGACAACGCCAACATCAAGGGGCGCATCGACGTGGCCCGGTTCATCCGGAAAGACCTTCCCTTTGCCGGCCATGTGGCTTACAGCACAAGGGAATATTGCGCCGACAACAGCATGAACCAACTCATCCGCCACACCATCGAATACATCAAGGTCAGGAAATCATGCCATGGTCGCCAGCTTCTCAACATCGACGAGGAAACGAAGCAGGCCGTGAGCCTCATCACCGCCCACACCACCTCCTATCAACAGCGGAACCGCCAGACCGTCATCAACAAGAATCTCAAGGCTGTCCGCCATCCTTACTTTTCCGCCTATCTCCCCTTGCAGCGACTCTGCCTGCAGATTCTGCGCCATGAAGGGTTGAAATACGGGCAAGCCAACGAGAAGATACAAGGAGTATTGTTTGATGCCGCCTGGCTATGGGAAGAATATCTCCACACCGTTCTCAAGCCGATGGGATACAGGCACCCGCGAAACAAGAGGCATGAGGGAGCCATCTATCTCTTCGAAGGAAACAAGGGCAAGCGTTACCCCGACTTCTACAAGGAAGACATCGTGCTCGACGCCAAGTACAAACAGGATTCCAACAGAGAGGACTATCATCAGATGATAACCTATCTGTACATTCTGAAAGGAAGAATCGGGGCATTCATCTCCCCCGATACAAATTCCCTGCAAAGCAAAACTGGAAAGTTGAACGGCTATGGAGCGGAACTCCACTCCCTCCACCTCGTCATTCCCTCCCATTGCGCCAACTACTCGGATTTCTGCCAAGGAATGGGAAAGCAAGAAGAATTCTTGCGCAAAAGCCTGGCTTTTCAATGATTCCCCTTCATTTTCCTCATCTCCCTCTCAAACCGCTGCCAATAGAGCACGCCGGCAATGGTGAGGCCGAAGGGGAAGGCTATCCAGATGCCGAGGATGCCAAGACCCGAGGGGAAACCCAGGGTGTAGCCCAGGGGCAGGGAGACCACGAAATAGGCGATGAAG
>CAVCCB010000036.1:0-17448 GCA_963600595.1 Subdoligranulum sp. APC924/74
TCACCCGAAAGGTCTATGCCGAGGTGCCGCCGAGAGTGGAATACTCCCTCACCGACCGTGCCCGCTCGTTCATCCCCTTGGTGGAGAGCATGACGGCATGGGCACAGGACAATATGGCCGGGATATTGAAGGACAGAAGCAGGTCAGAAAGGCGACGCTCGTCTTAGTTTCATTTAATTTTCAAGCGTTTCCTACCCTATTTTATTGACTAACCTGCGCCTGATTCCGGCCCCGACCTGCCCTTCTAAAGGGTGGGTAGGTAAGTACGGGGAAGGTACTTTCTTAAACTTTCATGCGTAAAGGATTATTAATATTATACCGTATAGTAAACTAAAGAGGGCTTTAATAAGGAAGCAAGAGCGCTGGATTTATTGGATTTCGCGCTCTCGCTCGTAATAGTGGGCATAGTTATCGAAGGGAGCTGTCATCGCTTCCTTACTTGTAGACTCGTAGGTATGGCCATAAGGGTCAGTGGCCTTTACAGTAATCACTTCCTTCGGGTTTTTCGGTGTATAATGATAGAGATGGTTCATGAGCAGGTAACCGTTCTTCTTGCTTATGAACCAGTAAGCCACAGATTGGCTGTACTTATGATGGTAGCCTGTAGCAAAAGCATCCTGTCCCTTGCTACTGATGCGCACCATGGGATATTCCTTGCCGTCTTCCACCGCTACGACACGCCATCGGGAATCAGCGTTGAAGACGTTTGCCACCAAAACATCCTTGTCTGCCGGAAGTTCCCAGTCAGCAGCATACGATTCTCCGTTGAAATCCGTCTGGGCACGGAAAATGGTCATCTGCCGGGATGCCTCCCAAAAGGTACCCTTGTAGTAGCAATCTGCAAGTCGGGTTCCGTCAAACGAATAGACATAATAGCCGTTGGGGGTACCGCAGATATTGATGTTCGACTGCCAGATATTGCCACAGGCAGCGGCATGGCAATGTTCCATCACATGATGTCCCTCAAACTCGATCTCATGGTTGATGGCAAAGTGGGTATGCCCGCAAAACAACTCATATCCTCCTTGGAACTCCCTCAGCAAGGCAAGAAGATGAGGCAACCGGGAAGAGGAGTAATGTCCCTGCTCACTCTCTATGCCCAACGGACTGGCTCTCTTGTAGGGCGAATTGCCGAAGGTAAAGGGGATATGGTAACAAAGTATCACTTTCATGTGCTTCGGCGTAAGGGCAAGATCTTGCTCCAACCACTCCACCTGGGTCTTGTGCAGCTCGCCCGGCGAATAATACGCCTTGCCCTTAGTGAAGAAGCAATTGTTGATGCACACATAATGCTCATCACCCCGGTCGAAGGAATAGTCGGTAGGACCAAAGTTCTCCTCCCATTTGCGTTTGTAGAGAGCCTTGCCATCCTGGTCGTGGTTGCCGATGACGGAGAAGAGACGCATTTCCGATGACCCCAGAGCCTCACGAATCTGTCGCTCCAGCTGGGCATTGTAGCCGCCATAGTACTGAACATCATCTCCCATACTGAGACCATAGACGGGAGTGCCGGCTGGCATCCCACTGATGGTCTTCTTGATATCCATCATCGTCTGGGATGTAAATCGCTCCAAGTCGCTCTTCTTGATGGGATTGTCATCAGGCGAGGTATAGTAAGGGCTATAGGCATTGGTAACCTGTGGATCACCGATGACAATCATCCTGTAACGGGTCTCCTTGCCACTGGGCAAGCGAGTCAAAGTGAAATTGTAAACCTTCTTCTTGTTGGAGACCGGTTGATAGAAGCAAGCCGTGCGGTCAGTCTCGGAATGAGTGGGCACCTCGCAGTCGGCAGGAACGGAATAGTAGATGAAATGGGCCAACGAGTCTCTTTTCATCTTATATCGCCCCAGGGAGTCGGTCTTCACACAGGTATAGCCATCGCTCACTATGACATTCGCCATAGCGTTTCCCGCCGTGTCGCGCAATGTTCCCGATATGCGATAGTCTTGCTTGGCAACAGGCTTTTTCTTCTTCACCGTATCCACTACCTGAGGTTTAGGGGTGGACTTTTGGACAACTTTCTTCGTGACAACGGGGTATGGAATATCCTTCTTGCCCAAATGCAGGGTTATGCCTATTGCCACAAGGGAACAACAGGCAAGCGAAAGTATAGTAATGTATATCTGTTTTCTTTTCATGCTGCAAAATTACGCATTTATTGTCAGAAAGAGTGAAATGTTAGTTTAAAAATAACTAAATGTTACTATTGGGGCGCTTTCCTTTAGACAATTATTTATATTTTTGCACACTTGAAGGGACAAAGTGTAACATGAACTATAGAAATAAAGGAATTATGCAAAGAAACATCACGAATTGGGGGTATCTGTTGATAGCCCTTTTGATAAGTACGATACTGGTGAGTTGTACCCTAAAGAATGCAGACAAAGGCATCATTGTGGACGGTCATCGGTTCGTAGACCTCCAGCTACCAAGTGGACTACTTTGGGCGGAGACTAATCTCGGGGCGGAAAACGACACCGACTTTGGTGACCAGTTTGCCTGGGGCGAGACACAGATGAAGGAAGACTATTCGCTGGCCACTTACCGCTATGGCACCGAATTCGAGAAGATGACCAAATACAACAGCACCGACCGCAAGGCAACTCTCTCCCCTGAAGACGATGCTGCCACTGTACTTTGGGGCAAGAGTTGCCGTATGCCGACCTATGAGGAGCTGGAGGAGTTGGGCGACACCACCAACTGTACCTGGAAATGGGTGGAGAAAACTACCGTCAACAACGACACCATCAGGGGCTACGAGGTGAAGAGCGTACGTAATGGCAACACTCTCTTCCTACCGGCATCGGGGGCACACAACGGCAAGAACTACTATAAGGAAGGCGAGGATGCCCTCTACTGGACCAGTACCCATTCCCCACGCTCCAATGGCGAGGCTTTCTGTCTGTACTTCAACCTCGGGCATTACTCCTACTATATGAACGACCGCTTCATAGGAGCCTCCGTGAGGGCTGTTACAATGTCCAAGCAATAATCTTCCTTTGACTTAAAAATACCTAAATAATACCCAAGGGCAACTGACCTTTGGGTAATATTTTGTAATTTTGTATTTTTAACGACATACAAAGAACAAACTCAGATAATGGCAAACGACAATAAAGGCCTTACGCCCATGATGCGGCAATTTTTCGAGATGAAATCCAAGCATCCCGAGGCATTGCTGCTTTTCCGCTGCGGAGACTTCTACGAAACTTACTGTGAGGATGCCGTGGAGGCAGCGCGCATCCTCGGCATTACCCTGACCCGCCGCAACAATGGCGGCACTGCCACCACGGAGATGGCAGGATTCCCCCACCATGCGCTCGACACCTACCTGCCCAAGCTCATCCGCGCCGGCAAGCGCGTGGCCGTATGCGACCAACTGGAAGACCCCAAGAAGAAACGCCAGGAAATCAAGGGCAAGAAAGGACTCAGCCAGATGGACAAGATGGTAAAGCGCGGCATCACCGAGCTCGTCACGCCAGGCGTGGCGATGGGTGACAATGTACTGAACTACAAGGAGAACAACTTTCTGGCCGCCGTCCATTTCGGCAAGACAGCCTGCGGCGTGAGCTTCCTCGACATCTCCACCGGCGAGTTTCTCACCGGAGAGGGCACTTACGACTATGTGGAGAAACTAATGGGCAACTTCCAGCCCAAGGAGGTGCTTTACGACCGTGCCCACAAGGGTGACTTTGAGAAATACTTCGGCAATAAATACTGCACCTTCGAGCTCGACGATTGGGTGTTTACCGAGCAGACGGCACGCCAGAAACTCCTCGGGCACTTCAAGACCAAGTCGCTGAAAGGATTCGGCGTGGAGCACATCAAGAACGGAGTGATAGCCAGCGGTGCCATCATGCAGTATCTGGAGATTACACAGCATACTCAGATCAACCATATCACAGCCCTCTCCCGCATCGAGGAGGATAAGTTTGTGCGCATGGACCGCTTCACCATCCGCAGCCTGGAGCTTGTGGCCCCGATGCAGGAAGACGGTTCGTCGCTGCTGAACGTCATCGACCGCACGGTGACGGCGATGGGCGGCCGTATGCTCCGACGCTGGCTGGTGTTCCCCCTGAAGAACGTGCGCCCCATCAACGAGCGCCTCGACATCGTGGAGTATTTCTTCAAGGAGCCGGAGTTCCACCAGCTCCTCGACGACCAGCTGCACCGCATCGGCGACCTGGAGCGCATCATCTCCAAGGTGGCTGTGGGAAGGGTGTCGCCAAGAGAGGTGGTGCAGCTGAAGAATGCCCTCGAAGCCATCCAGCCCATAAAGACTGCCTGCCAGTATGCCAAGAACGATGCCTTGAAGCGAGTGGGTGAGCAGCTCAATCTCTGCGAGACGCTGAAAGACCGCATAGCCAAGGAGATACAGCCCGACCCGCCGCAGCTCATCAACAAGGGCGATGTCATCGCCGACGGCTACAACGCCGAACTTGACGATCTGCGAGCCATCAGCCGCCACGGCAAGGACTATCTGCTCAAGATACAGGAGCGGGAGATAGAGAAGACCGGAATCTCCAGTCTGAAAGTAGGCTACAACAATGTGTTCGGTTATTATCTCGAAGTGCGTAACACCTTCAAGGACAAAGTGCCGGAGGAATGGATTCGCAAGCAGACCCTGGCGCAGGCGGAACGATACATCACCCAAGAACTGAAGGAATACGAGGAGAAAATTCTTGGGGCCGACGAGAAGATTTTGGTATTGGAGGCGCAGCTCTTCAATGAGTTGATAGCCGCCATGCAGGAATATATCCCGCAGATACAGATCAATGCCAACCTCATCGCCCGCATGGACTGTCTCTTGTCTTTCGCCAAGGCTTCGGACGAGCATCGCTATGTGCGCCCTGTCATCGACGATTCAGAGGTGCTCGACATCAAGCAGGGACGCCATCCCGTCATCGAGACCCAGTTGCCGCTGGGCGAGCGGTATGTGCCCAACGACGTGTTGCTCGATACGGCGAAACAGCAGATTATGATGATTACAGGTCCCAATATGGCAGGTAAGTCTGCCCTCCTGCGCCAGACTGCCCTCATCGTATTGCTGGCCCAGGTGGGGTGCTTTGTGCCTGCCGAGAGTGCCAGAGTTGGTTTGGTCGACAAGATATTCACCCGTGTGGGAGCCAGCGACAACATCTCGCTCGGCGAGTCCACCTTCATGGTGGAGATGACCGAGGCATCCAATATATTGAATAATGTGTCGCCCCGTTCGCTGGTGCTCTTCGACGAGTTGGGCCGTGGCACCTCCACCTACGACGGCATCTCCATCGCCTGGGCGATTGTGGAATATCTGCACGAACACAAGAAGGCAAATGCCCGTACCCTCTTTGCCACCCACTATCACGAACTGAACGAGATGGAGAAGATTTTTCCACGCATCAGGAACTTCAACGTAAGTGTGAAGGAGGTGGACGGCAAGGTTATCTTCCTGCGCAAGTTGGAGCCGGGCGGCAGCGAGCACTCCTTCGGTATCCATGTGGCGGAGATTGCGGGTATGCCCCGCAGCATCGTGAAGCGCGCCAATGTCATCTTGAAACAGCTGGAGGAAGACAATGCCGGAGTGGGAGGAGCCGGCAAGCCGAACGTGCAGCACATCAACGACCCGAAGGAGGGTGTGCAGCTCAGTTTCTTCCAACTCGACGACCCCGTGCTGAGCCAGATCAGGGACGAGATTCTCGGACTGGATGTCAACAACCTCACACCAGTGGAAGCTTTGAACAAGCTCAATGACATCAAGAAGATATTGTTGGGAAGATGACAGGACAAAGCGTAAGATGGCTCAGCGATGACCTCTTACACTTTATCCTTTTTATCTTATTTGTCGGAACAACACGTTGAATTTCCCGAAGGATGACAATTGCAAGTCAGTCTGCCTCTCTTCCATCCAGCAGAGCGGCGTGTCATGATACATACTCGCAACGAGCGAGAAGGTACTGGGAGCACCTATCAGCCAGTCACACTCCGAGAGCAGACAAAGGTCATCTTCCTGCCCTCCTTGTGGGAATACAACATTCACTCCCTGTAAATTCTCCTGATAGGATGTTTTGTCCAAAGCAGGGTCGTTACTGCAAATGTATACCGTAATCTTCTTCTCGGGAAAGAGCTGCTGGAACTGCAAGATATAGTCATGATAAACAGCATCTTCGTAGAAATATCTACCGTTCTGCCAGGTCTTGTAGTCGCCACGGCGGATGTGGACACCCAGTCTCAGTTCGTTCTCAGCTTTCTTACCCATAAAGGAGCGAGTCTTGGAGATGATGGCTTCATCGAAGGCGAAGAGTGAGAGGATTTCTTGCTTGTATTTGATGAACAAGTCGTAGAAGCGCACTTCCCATCCTTTTACCACAAACGTTTTGTGGGTGAGCATGAATTGTTCGTTCTTATGCTTGGTTTCCTCAGAAGCATCATCGAAACCCACCGTAGGTATCAGTCCCCACTTAGCCGCATACTTGGCGAAGACATAGCTGAGGATGTTATGCCCTGGTGTGTGGCAAATCCTGAAATATTGGTATTTGTAACTGAAACGCATGGAGATGCTCTTCCTGCCATGTTCACGTGCCCAGGCGTAAACATGGCCATATTGCAAGACGTTGTTGCACATACGTCCCTTGTCTGTTGCGAATATCATAACTGATTGAGATTTTTTATATTTCTGTTCTCATCTTGTGGGTCACCGGATCAACTATCTTCAACCACTGCTCTCTGGTTCTTTTCCAACGGTTGTGGGTCCAGAGCCAGTAGGCGGGTTGACGCTGGATGGTCTTCTCCAGTTCACGGAAGTACATCTCGGTGATTTCAAACTCCTTGGATTCCTTTGGTTTCTCGGTGAGGAGTTTGAACTCTGCCTCGTAATAGCCTCTCTTGATGCGCCTTACGTCCATGTAATACACGGCAAAGTTAGCTTTGGCGGCTATCTTCTCGGTGCCAGTGAGCACTGGGGTGTCGTGATGGAGGAAGTCTGTCCAGTAATGGATGTTATTCCAGAAGGGCACCTGATCGGCAATGAAACCGATGACAATTTGCTTACCCTCCTGTCGCATTTTGATAATCTTTCTTAGGGTCTCCGCCATGGGGATGCTGATGGCTCCCAAGCGGTTGCGGAGACGGAGGAAGAGTTGGTCGAAGACAGGGTTCTCCAGGGCATGATAGATTTGTCCGAAGGTGATTTCTTCTCCTGCCCAAAGGGGCAGGGAGGTGATCCATTCCCAGTTGCAATAGTGCCCCAGGTACACGGCGCACGACTGTCCCTTCTGGCAGGAAGCCTTGACTCTCTCTACGCCCACAAACCTCATGCGCTTCTTGATTTGCTTCTTGCTCATGGAGAAGAGCTTGATGGTCTCCACGATGTAGTCACAAAACCAGGCATAGAAGTCCTTCTCTATCCTGATGCGCTCTGCCTCGCTTTTTTCGGGGAAGCAGTCTGCCATGTGCTTCCTCACCAGCGGGCGGCGATACTTCACTATATAATAGATAAGATAAAAGAGTCCGTCGCTGAGCAAGTAGAGCACGCTCAGCGGCAACAGGGACATCAGATACCAGATGCAGAACACACTGCCATATATGATTTTCTTCATTGTGTTATGTTATAAGTACGAGATCACTGTTGTCTTACACTTGCTGCATATCATGCAGCTTACGGTAATAGCCGTTCTTGGCTATCAAGTCCTCGTGGGTGCCTCGCTCAACAATCTTGCCCTCATGCAGCACGCAGATTTCGTCAGCGTTCTTGATGGTGCTCAGGCGGTGCGCCACAGCCACGGTGGTACGCGTCTTCATCAGTTTCTCCAGGGCATCCTGCACCAGTCGCTCGCTCTCTGTGTCGAGGGCAGAAGTAGCCTCATCGAGAATGAGGATAGGTGGGTTCTTGAGGATGGCACGGGCGATGCTGATGCGTTGGCGCTGCCCCCCAGAGAGACGGCCGCCCCGGTCACCGATGTTAGTGTCGAAGCCATGCTCCGATGCCATGATGAAGTTATAGGCATTGGCAATCCTCGCAGCATCGGCGATTTCCTCATCGGTGGCATCAGTTTTGCCGAAGCGAATGTTGTCCTTGAAAGAGGCATTGAAGAGAATGGCTTCTTGATTGACGTTGCCCATCAGTTGACGGAGGTCGTGTACGGCGATGTCCTTCACATTGATGCCGTCGATGAGTACCTCGCCCTCCTGTACGTCATAGTAACGTGGGATCAGGTCCACCATCGTACTCTTTCCGCTGCCGCTCTGTCCCACCAATGCCACTGTCTTCCCCTTGGGGATGGTGAGGTTGATGTCCTTCAACACGTACACCAGTTCATCACTGTGCTGGTCGGTATAGGCGAAGGAGACATGACGGAACTCTATCTGGTGCTCAAAACTGCCGATGTGCGTGGGGTTCTCCTTGTCTTGTATCTCAATCTCTGCCTGTAGGATCTTGTCTACGCGGTCCATGCTGGCGAGTCCCTTGGGGATGTTATAGCTTGCCTTGGAGAACTCCTTCAGGGGATTGATGATGCTGTAGAGGATCACGAGGTAGTAGATGATGGTGGGGCCGCTGATGGACTGGTAGTTGAGCACCAGGATACCACCGAACCACAGTACGACGACAATCATGATGGTGCCCAAGAACTCACTCATCGGATGTGCCATCTGCTGTCGGATATTGACCCTCATCACATTGTCGCGGTAATCGCCGTTCACTTGCTCGAAGCGGCTGTTCATCTTTTTCTCAGCGCAGAAAGCCTTGATGATGCGCAGTCCTCCGAGTGTCTCCTCCACGATGCTCATGGTGTCGCTCCACAGGCTCTGCGCCTCCGTGCTCTGTGCCTTCAGCTTCCTGCCCACGAATCCCATGAACCAACCGAAGGGCGGTACGAAGAGGATGGTGAAGAGGGTTAGCTGCCAACTTATGCAGATGAGGGTGATGAAGTAGAAGATGATCAGAATAGGGTTCTTGAAGAGCATGTCGAGTGATGACATGATGCTGTTCTCAATCTCCTGCACGTCACCGCTCATGCGAGCGATGATGTCACCCTTGCGCTCCTCGCTGAAGAAGCTGAGCGAGAGGGAGGTGATCTTCTGGTAGAGTTGGTTGCGGATGTCCCTGACGATGCCCGTGCGGATGGGGATGATGGTGGCGGAGGAGAGGAAATACGCCGCCGTCTTCAGGAACGTCATGAAGGCGAGGAAGATGCCGATGACCAACAGTGCCGTCGTGGCGCTGTATTCGACGATAAACTCCTGGATGTAGTAGTACATATTGTTGCTTGCAACCTCCTTGATGTTACTCCAGTCCCATTCCATCAGTTCGTTGGCACGTATACCACCATCCACTTGAAAGAGAATCTGCAGAATGGGTATCAGGGCTGCAAATGAGAAGATGTTCAATATCGCAGATAGGATGTTGAACAGAATGGACAGTCCCAAGTACTTCTTGTAGGGAGGGACGAATCGGCGTAAAATTTGCAAAAATTCCTTCATAAGCTGCAAATTTAATGTTTTTGAAGAAAACCGCCAAACATTTGGCGATTTTCTTTGGCTTGTTGTGTGTAAAAGACAACTTTTACCTTGTCTTGGATAGAAAAAGTTGTCTTTAATGGTTCTTTTTACTCTTTCACCTCTTCTCCAAACAGGGTGGCGGAAGTGGAGCCGGTGATGCGGACTTTCACGAACTCTCCCACATGATGGTTACCCTTGTCCATGACGACTGCCTTGTTCTGCTCGGTGCGTCCCATGAGCTGGGCACGGCTTCGCTTGCTGAATCCCTCGATAAGGATGATGAACTCCTTGCCCTCGTCCTTCTTGTTCTGCAGGGCACTGATCTCGGTCTGCAACTTGATCAGTTCATTCAGTCGGGCTATCTTCACGTCCTCTGGCACGTTATCGGGAAGGTGCTTGGCAGCGTAGGTGCCGGGGCGCTCCGAGTACTTGAACATGAAGGCGCTGTCGAAGCCCACTTCCCTCACCAGTGACAAGGTCTGCTGGTGGTCTTCCTCCGTCTCATTGTGGTAGCCCACGAAGATGTCGGTGGTGATTCCGCAGCCAGGGATGATGCGCTTGATGGCAGCGATCTTCTCCAGATACTCCTTGCGGGTGTACTTGCGGTTCATTAGTTTCAGCACCTTGTCGCTTCCGCTCTGGGCTGGGAAGTGGATATGGTTGCAGAGGTTGGGTTCGTCGGCGATGGCGCGGAGGATGTTCTCGCTCATGTCCTCGGGGTTGGAGGTGGTGAATCGCACACGCATATCGGGCACTGCCTCCGCTACCATTCTCAGCAGTTGGGCGAAGGACACGCTGCCTTCTTCACGCTTTCCCGAGGGAGAGAGCCCGTAGCTGTTGACGTTCTGTCCGAGGAGCGTCACCTCCTTGAAGCCACGGTCGTGCAGGTCGCGCACCTCTCTCAAGATGCTTTCTGCATCGCGGCTTCGCTCACGCCCACGGGTATAGGGCACGATGCAATAGTGGCAGAAGTTGTTGCAGCCACGCATGATGCTCACGAATCCGCTTACTCTGTTGCCACCAATGCGCTGGGGCACGATGTCGCGATAGGTCTCAGTCTTGGAAAGCTCGATGTTCATAGCATTGTTGCCGTTCTCACACTGGGCAATCATGTCGGGTAGGTTGAGGTAACTGTCGGGACCACACACTAGGTTAGCGTGATGGTTCTGGATGAGGTCGTCCTTCACGCGCTCCGCCATGCAGCCTAATACGCCGAGAATCACCTTCCTACCCTTCTTCTGCTCCGCATGGAGTGTGTCGAGGCGATGATAGATTTTGTTCTCCGCGTTCTCTCGTACACTGCAAGTATTGAGGAAGATGGCATCTGCCTCCTCCTCCTTCTCGCACATCTCGTAGCCCGCCATACCCATGACGCTTGCTACTACCTCACTGTCTGCCACGTTCATCTGGCAGCCATAAGTCTCAATAAATAGTTTCTTCATTGTTCTAGATGAATTCTATTCGTTTATGTTGCTAATATAAATAATGTGTGTCTGTCAGATTCTCATTTGTGACGAAGTCTCGCCACGCTCCACCATCCCCCTCGACACAGCCATGAGGGCGAAGTAGAAGACAGCGGCGGAGATGAGTCCGGCGATGGCATCGATCAGGTAATGTGCCTGAATATATACCGTCGCCATGCAAAGGAAGACGTAGAATGGCAGCATACCATACACCAACTTACGGTTGCCCGTATGCCATGCAAGAAGCATGCAGACGGTACTCATACCCACGTGAGAACTCGGAAATGCCGCCGTGGGACGCTCGCCCGCAGCCTTGGCGTCTTCCACGAGCTGGTAGAAGATGCCATCAGTGTAGCCCGGCGACGGCAGGCAGTTCGTGTGGGTACTGAAATAGTCGCCCATGGCAGGGAAGATACCCTTGGCAATGTCTTGGACTCCCACTGCGTCATAATAGAATGTGGGACCGACCACCGGCACATAGATGAAGATGACATAGTAGGTGAAGAAGGCCGAGAGAACCACGAATGATGCCCTTTCCGCCTCCCTGTATCTGCAGCAAAAATAGAACAGCACCACGCCCATAATCATGAAATAATACATGAAATACCCCATGTCCATCAGTTCGCTCACCACCGTCCACGGCAATGCCTTGGCGAAGTAGAGGGCAGGCTGGCATCCGAAGATGTCTTGCTCCCACTGTGCGAAGATGTGGTCGAGGTTGGGAAACACCCTGTTGATCTCATAAGTGTCAGGATACCACCAGGCAAGCAATGCCAACTGTGTGATGATACGCATCATCCTGGTAATGCGGCAGGGTATCATCCTGTATACCGCCCACAATGCCAACGTGATGGCAAGAATCCGGACTCTTCCCCATACCATAGCATCGGGATTGACCAGTTTGGTGTAGGTAAAGAGCATGGTGATGGCGGTGATTGCCATATAGGCGAGTGTCACCCATTCTAAAGGCAGCAGTCCTTTCTTGGGGGACTTTTCTATTTTGAAGTAATCTTTTATCACGCTTTGTTTAGTTTATAATTTATAGTTTATAGTTGATAGGGCAAACTTGCCTGATGGCAATTATACTATACGGCGAAGCCGCTCTAAACTATTAACTATCAACTTTGTTTACAGCCATCCTTTCTCCTTGTACCACTTGACGGCCAACTTCACACCTTGTTCGAGCTTGTAGTGGGGATGATAGCCCAGCTCGTCCATGGCAGGCTCGATGTCACAACGCCAGTTGCGCTGCTTGAGAATGTTGTACTTGTCATTGTTGAGCGCAGTCATCTTGCCCGTCATTCTTCCGAGGTACTCGCCGAAGACAGTGATGATGCGCAGCACCCAAACGGGAGCCTTGATGCGCAGCATCCAGGGATTGCCCAGTTCCTTGTGGAGCAGGTTGCTGAAAGTAGACGACTGGTACACCTCACCGTCGCTGAGGAAGTATTTCCTGCCGTTCATACCATGGTCGAGGGCAAGGAATACAGCCTGTACCACGTCCTGCACATATACAAAAGTGATGTCCTGGCGCTTGAAGCCTACAGCGAAATCCACATGGCCTTTGATACTCTTTGCCATGAGGAAATAGTCTTTCTCCTTGGGACCGTACACACCCGTGGGGCGCAGGATGATATAGGGGAAGTTCACCCCTAGACAGTCAAGGAACTGTTCCGCCTTCAGTTTGCTCTTGCCATAGGCGGTGTTAGGTCTCGGCGTGTCCTGTTCTGTGATTTCCTGGTAAGGCTGCTGCTCGTGTATGGCACCAAAGATGCTGAGCGAGCTGACGAATACGAATCGCTTAATGGGCATCTGAAGGTGAACGATGGCATTGACGAGGTTCTTGGTGCCCTCGGTGTTCACCTTGTAGAAATCCTCGACATGCAGACACTTGGTTGCACCTGCCGCATGGACGATGTAGTCGAACTCGTGTCCCTCCAACTCGCGCATCAGTTCCGCCTCGGAGGAGAGGTTGAGGTTGATGAAATGGATGCGCTTGTCTTGCAGGTATTCCTTGGAACTGGACGGTCGTATCGCCGCCCATGTCTCCATGCCTTGCCGCAAGGCTTCCTCAACGATGAAACTACCTATGAAACCAGACGCACCGGTTACTAAAATCTTCATTAAAAATTGCAATTTCTTGATTAATCGAGTGCAAAGATACGCTAAATTATTGACTTTACACCATACTATGAAGAAAAAATCCGTGAAAAAAGGCTTTTTGCCTTCCTTCACGGATATGAGGATGCCTCCAATGGGACTTTTCTATCTAAAAACTAATTGTTTGGTCCACTTGCCACCACCTTAGAAAGGATGGTATTCCACAAATGCCTCCATCGCCTCGTAGCAAGCAAGGCCCAACTCATGATAGAGCTGTGCGGTGCCGTGGTTGCGGTCTTCTGAACGTTGCCAGAACAAGCGCTCGTCGTTGCCCAAGAACGGAGCACTCTCCATCTGTGACGAATGCTTCAAGATGGAATTGCGTTTTGCACGCAACTCTTCGGGGCTCAGGGGCACGCACATCTCAATGTTCTCAATCTCCCACTCTGCCCATGCACCACGATACATCCAGATGCGGCAGTCCTTCAACCACTCTGCTCCGGCCTCTTTCTCCAGGTCGATGGCGGCGAGTACGGCATCGGTACACTTACGGTGGGTTCCGTGGGGGTCAGCCAGGTCACCAGCCACATAAATCTGGTGAGGTTTCACCTCCTGCAACAACTGCCTTACGATGGCCACGTCCTTCTCAGTCATAGGCAACTTCTCTATCTTTCCGCTCTCATAGAAAGGCAAGTCGAGGAAGTGTACGTGATCCAGTGGAATCTGGTTGTAAGTGCAGGCTGTGCGAGCCTCGCCACGGCGGATAAGACCCTTGATGGTCAGGATGTCCCTTGTATCGAAGTCGCCTTCCTTTTTGTTGGCGAAGAACTTCTTGATCTCCTGGTATTTATTGCTGATGACAGCATCCTTGGAATCGGCGAAGATCTGGTTGAAGCCGTTGATGAAGTGCATAAAGCGCGTTACCTCTTCGTCACCCACGGCGATGTTGCCTGAGGTCTCGTATGCCACGTGCAGGTCATGTCCCTGCTGAACCAAGCGACGGATGGTGCCGCCCATGGAGATCACGTCATCATCAGGGTGAGGAGAGAATACGATGACCTTCTTGGGGAACGGTTTCGCGCGCTCGGGACGATAGGTGTCGTCAGCGTTGGGCTTACCGCCAGGCCATCCCGTGATAGTATGCTGCAGGTCATTGAAAATCTTTATGTTGGCGTTATAGGCAGAGCCATAGAGTGCCAACAAGTCGCTCAGTCCGTAGTCGTTGTAGTCCTTATTGGTGAGCTTCAGGATGGGCTTATGAAGTTTCAGACAGAGCCAAACCACAGCGGAGCGAACCATTTTGTCGTTCCACTTGCAGCTTGTCACCAACCAAGGATGCTCAATACGGGTCAAGTGGGCAGCCGCACTGAGATCCAATACAACTTTCGCATTGGGATGGGTCTGGAGGAAAGAAGCAGGAAGGGTGTCGGTGATGGGGCCTTCCACTACCTTCTGCATGATCTCAGACTTCTCGTCGCCCCATGCGGTGAGGAAGATGGACTTCGCAGACAACAAGGTGCCGATACCCATGGTCAGCGAGCATGGCGGAACCTGTTCCTTGGTCTTGAGACTGTTCTCCATCTCCTCGCGGGCAGTGTTATCGATCAGAATCAGGCGAGTGATGGACTGGATGCTTGAACCAGGCTCGTTGGAAGCGATGTTGCCCTGACGGCCGATGCCCAACAGGGCAACATCCAGCCCCCCAGCTGCATGAATCTCCTGCTCATACTGGCGGCAAGCCTCTTGCACGTCATCCTGGTTGATGCTACCATCCAAGGTATGGATATTCTCTTCCTTGATGTCGATGTGGTCCAGGAATCTTTCCTTGAGTTGGTTGATGGTACGCACGGCACCATCCTTCTGTACTGGGAAGAACTCATAGGCGTTGAAGGCGACGACATTGCTGAAGCTGAGTTCCTTCTCCTCATGACGCTTGGCAAGTTCTTCGTAAACTGAGGTCAGCGACAAACCCGTTCCCAGCGCCATGACATAAGCCTTGCCTGCTTCCTGTGCGGACTTGATGCCTTTCTCCACGATGTCGGCAATGTAGCAGGCACCCTCGGTGGCTGTGGCAAAAATGTCAGTGTGAATCTTCTCCATTCTGGAAATCTCTGAATATTCTACAGTCGTCTTTGGCTTATAGAACTCTAATGGTACTTTGTTGAGTACGATTTCTGAACTAAGATGTAGTCTCATAATCTTGAGTATGGTTTAAAGTTCCTTGTGGATGTTAGATGTTGTTCTTCTCGATGTCCTTGAAGTAACGGTAGGTGCAGACCTTCAGTTCGTCGGAGGCGGCCTCGTCACAAACGATGATGCCGTGCTTGTGGAGCTGCAGGGCGCTGATGGTCCATGCCTGTGTTACAGGACCTTCGATGGCAGCCTGGAGGGCGCGTGCCTTGTTGTGACCGTTGCAGAGAATCATCACTTCCTTGGCATCCATGACTGTGCCTACACCTACAGTCAGGGCACAAGCGGGCACTGCCTCGGGATCGTTCTCAAAGAAGCGTGAGTTAGCAATGCGGGTGTCTGTGGTAAGGGTCTTCACACGGGTGCGTGATGTAAGTGAAGAGTAAGGCTCGTTGAAGGCGATGTGACCGTCGGGACCAATGCCGCCGATAAACAGGTCGATGCCGCCGGCATCCTCTATCATCTGCTCATAATGCCTGCATTCTTCCTCCAGATCAGCCGCATTTCCGTTCAGGATGTGGATGTTCTCCTTGGGGCAGTCGATATGGTCGAAGAGGTTGTGGGCCATGAAGGAATGGTAGCTCTCGGGGTGAGACTCCGGCAAACCTACGTATTCGTCCATATTGAAGGTGAGGACGTGTTTGAAGCTTACCTTGCCTTCCTTCACCGCCTTTACCAATGCCGCATACATACCTACAGGCGAAGAGCCGGTGGGGAGACCCAGCACAAAGGGACGCTCTGCCGATGGCTGGAACGCATTGATAGTTTCAATCACATGATTAGCTGCCCACTGTGACAGTTGATCGTAGTTTTTTTCTATAATGACACGCATAACTATATATGTATTAAAATATATGATAATGTTTATTCAGATAACGTCCTGTACCTTGCCATCAGGCAGGCGCCGACAAGCCCTGCCTGCTCCTTCAACTTGGATATGACAATCTTGGAATCCTCGTTGACGACGTTGAGCGAATATTTCTTGATGCCCATCTTGACAGGCTGTATCAAGTAGTCGCCTGTGACGGACATTTCCCCGCCCAGAACAAGTAGATCGGGGTTGAAGATGTTGATTATACCTGCGAGGTTCTTGCCCAGCTCATCCGCCATCCTCTGCAAAGCCTCAATGCAGAGCACGTCTTCCTTGGCGATGGCGTCGAGAATATCTTGCAGGGTCAGTTCCTGCTTTTGGTTGACCACCTTGTCTGACAGAATGGACTGGCCGCCGTCCATCAGCAACTTGGTCATCTTGCGCTTCAAGGCGCGCCCTGACACCTCCGTCTCCATGCAGCCCAACTTGCCACAATGGCAGATGATGTCGTTGTCATAGACCGACATATGACCAATCTCGCCAGAGTAACCCGACTTGCCGAAATACAGCTTGCCGTCGATGATGAGCCCCATGCCAAGCCCCCAGGCGATATTGATGAACACGACGTTCTTCTCGCCTTTGCAGCAGCCCTTCAGATATTCACCGTATGCCATGCTCCTGGAGTCGTTGTCCACATATACAGGATAGCCAACGGCTTCGGAGAGGGCGGTAGCCAACGGTTTGTCAAGGAAAGTGTACTTGTTGTACGCCTTTCCCTCGAACGGGTCGACGCGTTCCGCCACGTTCATGCAGATGCCAAGTATCAGGTTCTTATCAATGGTCAGTTCGTCAATGAAGTCGAGTATTGACTTCACGATGCCCTGTAGACATTCCGGCGTATCTTCGTAATGGAATGGGATGTTGTTCTTCTGGTGGATGATATTTCCACAAAAATCGCTCGCTCCCATCGCCAGGGTGTCGGCGGTGGGGTCGATGCCGATGAAATAGCCCGAGGTGGGTATCAGGTCATAGATGGTAGGTACTCTTCCGGAGCTGTTGTCCCTCTTTCCTACTTCCTGCACCAGCCCCTTGTCCATCAACTCATTCAGGGATTTGGTGACCGTAGGTATGCTGATACCTAAATTCTTCGACAATTCAGGTATCGTAGCGGCCCCTTGCGTGATGAATTGGTTGAGCAGCGCCCTTTGGGTAGCAGATTTCTTATCGGCGTTTATAATGGCTTTTAATATATGACCTTTCATAAATAAAATATTTTATTTGCAAAAGTATAAGATTAAATAAACAATTCAAATATTTTGGCGTTAATAATTCTAAAAAGGCGTGATTTTTTTGTTGGTGCAAACCTTGCAACTCTCTTGATGCCTTTTATACATTATAATACAA
>CAVCCB010000037.1:0-17265 GCA_963600595.1 Subdoligranulum sp. APC924/74
GATTTCTGTGTTTATTTAGATTTTTAAACTTTACGTTCGTTTTTATGAATTTAAAATCATTTCCTATATTTCTTGGTTTTCACGTTCAACTTTATAAACCTTAATTGAAATTTCTAAATTGTTTACGAACTATTTCTTTACTTATATATCCTAATTCACTGAGTATTCCATCCATATTACACCGCCTATAAAGCCCAAATGCACCTTATGCAAGATTTACGCTCCAATCATGCTTAATACCAGCTTTTCAGAAAAGTAATATCTACTTAACTCATTGGTTTTCCGTTATTTAAGCCACACATTATCTAATTGTATTTTTATACATTCAGTCTTATTAATCTTGATTTTTACATTTATATTCATGAATATAAAAGAAAAATATTGCTATTTAGTTTTATCTAATTTATATTTATAAATCCAAAAGTTCCGTTTTAATTTATAAATTTAAGATTATAAACTTAAAGAACATAAACCTTAATAAATGCAAACATCAAAAATAAGGCTCCGAGAAATGGCAAATTTCTCCATTTTCAGCGAATTCAAGCCCGACGGCAAGGCTGTGAGCAAATACGCAAGTAATGAATAGGGTTAATCCGCATAAGTTACTGACACATAAATATGTTACCTATTATTTTCGTATATATAAAAAAGTCTCCATTTAGCTCCAAAATAGGCTAAAATTCCTCATTTCCGCTTAAAAATCCGTCTTGAAATTCTCAGAAAAACACCAGTTTCACAGCACAAAATCCCCTATTTGGAGAGTATTCAGAATGCTAAACGACAGAAGGAGCGATGCCCGCAACGCCCAACTGAGAGGAAGAAAAAAGAAAACGAGTTCCCTCCAAGAGAAAACTCTTGAGGGGGAACTCGCCTCCCTACCCCATGCTTCAATGAAGGATGAAGAAGATCAATTCCTTCATCAATTCACCTGCTGAAGTGAACGGATTGTCAAGTCCCTTGCTCTTCGCATCCACCTCCTTAAACTTGTCAATGATTGCCATTACCTTCATCCCAGAATAGTTCCTCATACCGACCGTATAGTCACGCACCCCCCAGACACTTTTCAAATCCAGGAATTTTGCCAGCTCCCCCTCGTTCTGTTTGTTGGGCGCATAGTAGGCTATCATCAGGTTTTGGAAATAAGAGAAGAGCATGGGGAGCAGTGCATACAAGGAACCGCTTTTCGGATTATTGTCAAAATAATTTATTATCTGATTTGCCTTGAAAACATCACGGTTCACGATGGCACTCCTCAGCTCAAAGGCATTGAAGTCTTTGCTCACACCAATCTCCCGCTCCACCACATCGGGAGTCACCCTTCTGTCTTTCTCAGGAAGGGAGATCAGCAGTTTGTCCAGTTCAGAGGCGAGGCGGTGCAGGTCGGTGCCCACATGGTCTGCCACCATCTGCACCGCCTTTGGTTCAATCGTGGCCTTCCCCACCTTCAGGTACTTCTCGATGAAGGCAGGGAGCTGACGGTCGTAGAGTTTCTTGCTCTCGAAGACCACACCCGCCTGTTCCGCCCTCGGGAGCAGTTTTTTCCTGCGGTCGATGGACCCGTTCTTGTAACACATCACAAAGACCGTCGTTTTTACGGGATTTTCGAAGTATCTCTCCAGCGGCTCCAAATTTCGCAAATTTTGAGCCTCCTTCAGGATGACCACCCGGTGTTCCGCCATCATGGGGTATCCCTTGCAAAGATCCACCACCTGCGACGACGTGACATCCGCTCCGAAGATGACATTCTGATTGAAGTCACGCTCCTCCGGTTTCAGCACATTCTCCGCCAGATAGTCGCAGATTTTGTCTATGAAATAAGACTCATCCCCCATCAGCACATAGACAGGCGAGAACTGCCGCGCCACCAAGCTTTTCATGAGGGTCTCGTAAGTTATTGAAGTTTTCTTTTCTGCCATAGAATATTTTTTTGTATCTTTGCACTGTCTTCCGCATTCTTCCGACGGCACAAGAACTGTTAGATAGTGCAAAGATACGAATTTATTTTGAACTATATATAATAATAGGTATAGAAAATATGATTAAACTGAACCTTCCGGCATACGGCATCAAGCTGTCGGGCTCCAAGGATCGCCCCCAGATATGGGACACGCTGCGCCGAAAATACGTGAAGCTCACCCCAGAGGAATGGGTGAGGCAGCATTTCGTCCACTACCTCGTAGAACAGAAGGGCTACCCCGCCGCCCTGCTCGCCAACGAAATCCAGCTGAAAGTGGGAGAGAAGACGCTCCGCGCCGACAGCGTACTCTACACCCGCCAGCTAAGGCCCCAAATGATCATAGAGTACAAGGCACCCCACATCGCCATCACCCAGAAGGTATTCGACCAGATTTCCGTCTACAACATGCTCTTGCACGTAGACTACCTCGTCGTGAGCAACGGCATCGACCACTACATCTGCAAGATGGATTACGAGGGGAAGAGATGCGTGTTTCTGGAGGACATTCCCGACTACGGGGTGATATCGGAAGAAAAATAAATGGCGAAACTGACGATTCATTCATTTTTTTGTTGTACCTTTGCAAATTATAATACAGCACATTAATAGAAAGACAAGAACTATGGCAAAATTAGTTATCAATTCGTACGACGAATTCGCATCTCACCTTGGTGAGAAATTGGGAGAATCAGAGTGGTTGCAGATTGACCAGGACCGCATCAACAAGTTCGCCGATGCCACCCTCGACCCACAGTGGATACACGTGGACGTGGAGCGCGCCAAGGTGGAGAGTCCCTACCACAGCACCATCGCCCACGGCTATCTCACCCTCTCCGTACTCCCCTATCTCTGGCAGCAGATCCTGGAGGTGAACAATCTCAAGATGCTTGTCAACTACGGCATGGACAAGATGAAGTTCGGACAGCCCGTCATCACCGGTTCCCGCATCCGCCTCGTGGCAACGCTCCACGACATCCAGAACCTGCGCGGCATCTGCAAGACCAGCATCAAGTTTGACATCGAAATCGAAGGCGAGCGCAAGCCTGCTCTCTCTGGCATCGCTTCGTTCCTCTACTACTTCAACAACTAAGGCTCCATGGCAGCAGGAAAATGGATTGGCGGATTTCTCGGTTTCATAACGGGAGGTCCGCTGGGAGCCTTGGCAGGCCTTGCCCTGGGCGCACTCTTCGACCGCGGACTCGATGAGGTGAACAAGCAGGGCGGAGACGGCCAACAGTCGTATTCCAACGCCTACAGCGCCTATAGCGGACAAGAACAGGCATACGAGGGCCAGCGCAACAGTTTCATGTTCTCCCTTCTGGTTCTCGCCTCCTACATCATCAACGCCGACGGCAAGATCATGCACTCGGAGATGGAAATGGTGCGCCGCTTCTTGCGCCAGAACTTCGGTGAGGCTGCCAAACAGCAGGGCGAGGAAATCCTCCTGAAACTGTTCGAGCAGCAGAAGCGGATGGGAATGGCGGAATACCGCACGGTGATTCAGGACAGTTGCCGGCAGATTCGTTCGAACATGCTCTATGAGCAACGTCTCCAGCTGCTCAATTTCCTCGTGTTGATCGCCCAGGCTGACGGCGTGGTAGGACCCGAGGAATTGAATGCCTTGAAGGAGGTTGCCGTCAACATGGGACTTTCCGCCGAGGAGGTAGACCAAATGCTGAACCTCCACCGCGGCTCTTCCGCAAAGGGTAATCTGGAGGATGCCTACAAGGTATTGGGCATCAGTCCTACGGCTACCGATGACGAGGTGAAGGCTGCCTACCGCAAGATGGCACTCAAGCACCATCCCGACAGGGTAGCTACGCTCGGAGAGGACGTGCGCAAGGCTGCAGAGAAGAAATTCCAGGAAATCAATGATGCCAAGGACAAAATCTACAAAGCCCGAGGACTATAGTGACGATAAAAAAAGAGCCGATACAGGCAATTTCCACACTTTACACTACACCTATCCTTGTTTAACCCAAGAAAACAAGTTGCTAAAAGAGGTGTAGCGTAAAGTGTTTTTTCTTTATTCGACAATGGTAAACTTGGCGAATTTCAAGAGCAACTGCTTGGTGCCCGAGTTGACAAACTCCACCGTAGCCTTTGTGTTCTCGCCCGTTCCCTCTATCTTCAAGACCACACCCATGCCAAAGCGCTGGTGCTCTATCTTCGAACCTTCATGCAAATCTCCAGCGGATGATGATGACGGAACCGGATTACTGCGCAACAACTCGTCGTCATCCTCCTTGTCGGGGAAGCTGGGCTTGCGGTCAGCCATAAACTGGGTAGCCACAGGTCTGAAGTTCTGATACCTCCCCGTTTCTTCCCTGTCCCAAGGCATTCTGCCGCCATAGCCTCCACCATCGAACCCACTGGAGCTCTCGTTGCCCTCCGTAACGAAAGAAGAGTCGATATCGTGGAGGAAACGGCTGGGATTGTCAAACTCCATCTTACCGTAACGGAAACGGTTCTTGGCATTGGTCAGGAAACAATGTTTCTCAGCACGGGTGATGGCTACATAGAGCAACCGACGTTCCTCCTCCAACTGCCTCGGAGATTCGGCACACATGGGGCTCGGGAAGATATTCTCCTCCAACCCCACCACGAAGACCGTGGGAAACTCCAATCCTTTCGATGCATGGATGGTCATCAGCGACACACGGGGTTCGTCGCTGTCGCCCTTGCTGTCAAGGTCGGTCAGCAAAGCCACGTCCTGCAGGTAGTCGGTGAGATAAGTCTCCTCCGCCCTGCCCTCTTCCTTGCGTTCCTCCACAAAGGTCTGCATACCGCTGAGGAACTCCTCCAGGTTCTCCTGCCGTGCCAAGTCATCGGGATCCGTAGAAGAGAAGATGTCCTTGCTGATACCACTGTCCTTGATCAGACCGTCGCCCAACTCATATACATCCGTGGTCTCAGCCTTACCTATATAGGTGTTGATCAGATTGCAGAAATTCTCTATCTTGCTCTGTGTACCCTTGTTCACGTTCAGTCCCATGCGCTCGGGATGGCAGGCAACATCCCAGAAGCTCGTCCGGTTCAGGTGGGCGCAGTCAGCTATCTTCTGTACCGTAGTGGCGCCGATGCCCCGGGCAGGGTAATTGATGATGCGCTTGAAAGCCTCCTCGTCGTCGGGATTCGCCACAAGGCGGAAATAAGCGATGATGTCCTTGATCTCCTTTCGCTGGTAGAAGCTCAGACCGCCGAAGATGCGATAAGGGATATTCTGACGGCGGAATTCCTCCTCGAAGCTGCGGCTTTGGGCATTGGTACGGTAAAGGATGGCAAAGTCGCCATACTCGCAGTCCTCCTGTCGCTTGATGCGTTTGATGTCGCGGCACACGATGTTGGCCTCTTCCTTGTCGCTGTAAGCAGGTCTGTACTGCAGTTTCTCGCCCTCAGCGTTCTCGCTGAACACGTCCTTGGGTATCTGGTTGCGGTTGTGCTTGATCAGACTGTTGGCGGCATTCACGATATTCTGCGTGCTGCGGTAGTTCTGTTCCAGCTTGAAGAGACGCGCATCCTTGAACCTGTTGCGGAAGTTGAGGATATTGTCGATGTTGGCACCACGGAAACTGTAGATGCTCTGCGAGTCATCGCCTACCACGCACACCCGCTGCTTCTCCTTGCAGAGCTGCATCACGATGCTCATCTGGGCATGGTTGGTGTCCTGATACTCGTCCACCAGAATATAGTCGAAGCGGTCGGCATACTTGTGGCGGATTTCCTCGTTGTCCCGAAACAGTCTGAAAGTCAGCACCAGCAAGTCGTCGAAATCCATGGCATTGGCCTGCCGGCACCGCTCTACATAGGCGGCAAATATCTTGCCTACGCCCGGCATACGGGCACGCAAGTCGCGCTGACGGATGTCACTGTCGCCAAGATACGCCTCGGCACTCATCAGATGGTTCTTCGCCATGGAAATCTTGCTGTGTACCACCGCCGGCTTGTACACCTTCTCGTCCAACCCCATCTCCTTGACAATCGCCTTGATGAGCGACCGCGAGTCGCTCTCGTCATAGATGGTGAAGTTGTTGCTGAAACCAATATGCTCAGCCTCGGCGCGCAGGATACGTGAGAAGATGCTGTGGAAGGTGCCCATATATAGATGGGAAGCCAGCTCGCGCCCCACCAGTTTGCCGATACGCTCCTTCATCTCCTTCGCAGCCTTGTTGGTAAAGGTGAGTGCCATGATGCTCCATGGCTTGAAACCATGTTCCAGCAGGTAGGCTATCTTATAGGTAAGCACACGCGTCTTTCCCGAACCGGCGCCGGCAATCACCAGCGAGGGTCCGTCCACAAATTCCACAGCCTTGCGCTGGGCCTCGTTCAAGTCATTCAGTAAGTCCATATTTGGTTCAACATTAAATGTATTATTTCCCCCTATATCCTCCCACGGCAGTCTTAGGATTCACGTCCTGCCCTTCCTGGGGGAAGCTGGGCACAAAGCGCATCTCGCGCTCTATCTGGCGCTGGCGCTTCTTCATGTAGGCACTGGGATGTTTCGAGCTGAAGCGCCTTGGGTTGGGCAGCGTGGCGGCAATCAGCGCACACTCGCTGCGGAACAGGTCGGCGGCCTTCTTGTCGAAATGATACTCCGCCACGGCATCCACGCCATAGATGCCGTCGCCCATCTCGATGCTGTTGAGGTACACTTCCATGATGCGCTGCTTGCTCCACATCATCTCGATAAGGAACGTGAAGTATGCCTCAAAGCCTTTTCTTGTCCAGGAACGGCCCGGCCAGAGGAATACGTTCTTGGCAGTCTGCTGGCTGATGGTACTCGCTCCATGCACCTTTCCGCCACGTGCATTGTTCCTGGCGGCACTCTCGATGGCATTGAAGTCGAAACCATGATGTTTCAGGAAGCGGGAGTCTTCGCTCGCCATCACAGCCACGGGCATGTGGGGCGAAATCCTGGCCATCGGAACCCAGTGATGATGCAAGGTAATACTCTTTCCCTCAGACACTTGTTGAAAGCAACGTATAATCATGAGAGGAGTGAGATAGACAGGAATGAACCTATACGCCACTACAGCAAGAATGGTGGTACTGAAAAACAGCACCACCACCCATCTTACTATGTTTCTAATTTTCTTCAAAATCATCTCGGAAAAACATTTGTTCTCAGCCCTCTACGGGCGATCAGCTTACTGCAATGTGCCGTTGTTGGCAGCATTCACCATTGCCTGGCTTGCATAGAGGTATACCTCCACGCGGCGGTTCTGGGCACAAGCCTCCTGTGTGTCCACCACGGGGTTGGTAGAGCCCAAGCCCTCCACAGACTTAATCTGTGTAGAGGTAACGCCACAAGACTTCAGGTAGGTGGAAACTGAGTTGGCACGGTTCTGGCTCAGGGGCAGGTTGACACCGTCGCCACCCACAGCGTCAGTATAACCCTGGATAGCCACTTCGCAGTCAGTGTTACTCTTCAATACGGTAGCAAACTTAGCCAAGTCGTTCTTTGCAGTGGTGCTCAGGTCATACTTGCCCGTCTTGAAGAGGATACCGGAGTCGAAGGTCACCTTCACGGCAGAGAGACCGTTGGAGTCGGTCACGGTCTCCACCTGTGCATTCTCCACGGCGGCAGCCTGTGCCTTCACCTTGTCCATGTGCTTGCCGATCAGGTTACCGGCAGTACCGCCCACGGCAGCACCGATGGCAGCGCCCACGAGGGCACCCGTGCCACGATGGCTATTGTTCAACAGTCCACCCACTACGGCACCCACGGCACCCAGGGCGCCAGCGCCCACAGCCGTACCGGTCTTCTGGTTAGTACCACAACTTCCAAAAACGAGCAGCATGGAGAGTGCTGCAACAGTAAATTTCATCTTTTTCATTTCTAAATCTCTAATATTTGTGTAATTTATTTGCAAAGATAACGCTTTTTTCTCCAATATGGAGCGATTTCTGATATTTTTTTGTAATTTTGCATGCAAATTTAAGGGTATTTATCGAAAGGGCTTCAGGAAAACACCTATTTCTGTCTGGGAAATCCCTAAAAGCCGACACCCGCACATTTTTCAACAACGTAAGAAACAATTAAAAAATACAAAATAGTAATATGGCTAAAGAACTAAAAGATTTGACCAAGCGTGCCGACAACTACAGCCAGTGGTACAACGACTTGGTAGTAAAGGCAGACCTCGCCGAGTTGTCTCCCGTGCGTGGTTGCATGATTATCAAACCCTACGGTTATGCCATCTGGGAGAAGATGCAGCAGCAGCTCGACAAGATGTTCAAGGCAACAGGTGTACAGAACGCATATTTCCCCCTCTTGATTCCGAAGAGTTTCTTCTCCCGCGAGGCAGAACACGTGGCAGGCTTCGCCAAGGAGTGTGCCGTTGTCACCCACTACCGCCTGCGTTCCACCACGGACGGCAAGGAGGTGGAGGTAGACCCCAACGCCAAGCTTGAGGAAGAGCTGATTATCCGCCCTACCTCAGAGACCATCATCTGGAACACATACAAGAACTGGATACACTCATGGCGCGACCTGCCCATCCTCTGCAACCAGTGGTGCAACGTGATGCGCTGGGAGATGCGCACCCGCCCCTTCCTCCGCACTTCCGAGTTCCTGTGGCAGGAGGGTCACACTGCCCACGCCACCAAGGAAGAGGCAGAGGCAAAGGCACAGGAGATGCTGAAGGTGTATGCCGACTTCGCCGAGAACTACATGGGCGTGCCGGTGCTCCAGGGCGTGAAGAGCGAGACGGAACGTTTCGCAGGTGCGCTCAACACCTACACTATCGAGGCAATGATGCAGGACGGCAAGGCACTGCAGAGCGGCACTTCCCACTTCCTGGGACAGAACTTCGCCAAGAGCTTCGACGTCACCTATTTAAATAAGGAGAACAAGCCCGAGTATGTATGGGCTACGTCATGGGGCGTTTCCACCCGTCTGATGGGTGCCCTCATCATGGTTCACAGCGATGACAACGGTCTGGTGCTGCCTCCTAAGCTGGCCCCCATCCAGGTGGTCATCATCCCCATCAACAAGGGTGCGGAGCAGTTGGAGAAAATCTCCGCCAAACTGCAGCCCGTCATCGACCAGTTGCGTGAGTTGGGCATCAGCGTGAAGTACGACGACTCCGACAACAAGCGTCCCGGCTTCAAGTTCGCCGACTACGAGCTGAAGGGTGTTCCCGTGCGCCTCGTCATGGGCGGCCGCGACCTGGAGAACAACACCATCGAGATTATGCGCCGCGACACGCTGGAGAAAGAGTCAGTCAGCTTCGACGGCATCGTGGAGCGCGTCAAGGACATGCTGGAAGACATCCAGAATAACATCTTCGAGAAGGCACGTTCCTACCGTGACTCCCACGTCTATGAGTGCGACAACTACGAGGAGTTCAAGGAACGCGTCAAGGACGGCGGTTTCTTCCTCTGCCATTGGGACGGTACCGCCGAGACCGAGGCAAGGATCAAGGAGGAGACCCAGGCTACCATCCGCTGCGTGCCCTTCGCCTACGAACAGACTCCCGGCGTGGACATGGTGAGCGGAAAGCCTTCCGTAGCACGTGTCATCATCGCCAGAAGCTACTAAGCGGACATCTTTGGGGAAACTTTTAAAAGGAACATCATGGAACAGATCAAGAACGACCAACTTACCATCGGGATTGCTTCCAAGGGAGCAGAGTTGCAGAGCATCAAGGACGCAGAGGGACACGAGTACCTCTGGGACGGCGACAGTGAATACTGGGGACGACGCTCCCCCATCCTCTTCCCCATCACCTGCGGACTGTGGAAAGGCACCTACCGCATCGACGGCAAGGAACACAAGATGCCCAAGCACGGATTCTGCCGCGACGCCGAGTTCAAACTGGTGGGAAAGACTGCCGACCGCCTCACCTATGTATATACAGACAATGAGGAGACGCTGAAGCTCTATCCCTACCATTTCAATCTCGCCGTGTCTTACCGCCTGGAGGGCAACGAACTCCATGTCATCTGGCATGTAGAGAACACCGACACCCGGCGCATCCACTTCCAGATAGGAGGCCATCCCGCCTTCCTGATTCCGGGATGCAGGAAGGGCGGCAAGCTGAAGGCCACTCTGAAACTGGACAACGATGCCCCCGTGAGACGTTTCGCCACCGTGGAAGGCTGCGTCGACAGAGACCGCTTCGAAACGGTGAAGACCGACAACGGCTTCTGGGACGTAGACTGCAGCACCTTCGACGAGGATGCCGTCATCTTCGACAAGAGCCAGGTGAAGCAGGTGAGCATCCTCGACGAGGAGGGCGAACCCCGCGTCACTGTCAGCTTCAAGACACCAGCCGTAGGCATCTGGTCACCCACGGGCAAGAACGCCCCCTTCATCTGCATTGAACCCTGGTATGGCGTTGCCGACCTTGCCGGGTACGAGGGCAACATCGAGGGCCGCTACCTCATGAACAGCCTGCAACCGGGCGCCAGCTTCATGAGCGAATACATCATCAGAATCGGGAAATAATCATTCGAAAACAACACTAAGACAAAGGCTGCGCATGAAGATCTCATGTGCAGCCTTTTTCATTCCACAGTCCTCTTGGGACAAAATGGGTCAAAAGGGCATTTGCCGCATGCCGGCTTCTGGCTCCTGCAGACGTACCTGCCGTGCAGAAGCAGCCAGTGGTGGGCACGGCACATGTCTTCGGCCGGAATATGCTTCACCAGCACCTGCTCCACCTTCAAGGGCGTATTGGCTGTGCCGGGCACCAGTCCCAGGCGATGGCTGACCCGGTACACGTGGGTGTCCACGGGCATGGCACTCTGTGCAAAGGCTACGGCAAGCATCACGTTGGCGGTCTTGCGCCCCACCCCCGGCAGGCGCAGCAAGTCGTCCATGCCCGAAGGCACCTCCCCGCCATAGTCGCTCACGAGCATCTGCGAGAGCTGCACCAGGTGCTTCGCCTTGGCGTTGGGATAGCTCACGCTCTTCACGTATTCGTACACCTCATACTCCTCTGCCTCTGCCATCGCCCGTGCATCGGGATAGGCACGGAACAGCCCGGGGGTGACAAGGTTCACGCGCTTGTCGGTGCATTGAGCCGACAGCACCACGGCCACGAGCAACTGGAACGTGCTCCCGTAGTTCAGCTCCGTGTCCACATCGCCCTGTTCCCGCCGGAAATAATCCAGGATATTGTCATATCGTTCCTGCAATTTCATACCTTATTATACTCCTAAAACCTGAATCCGAAAAACATTCTCACACGCCATTTCACCCTCTTCACCTGCAGATATTCCTCACTGCCAGCCACGGAGAAATTATAGACCACCGTGGCTCCGGCAAACTTGTTGCGCCAGGAATACAGGGCTGCGCCCCTGCCGGTGATGATGACAGAGGGGAAATGGTACTTCATGCTGTTCCTCACCAGAGTGGTATTCCCTTCATCGTCCGTCTCCTGCGTCTTGGTATAGTCGTGGGAATAGACCGTGATGGTGGGGAGAGAGGAGAGATGGAAGAGCCAGTGCCTGCCCGCCACCAGATTGTAGCCGTAACCGCCACCAACCGCCACCTCATTGAGCCGGATGGTGATGGGCAGGATGGAGGGATGCTCCTCGTCAGCGCTCACCTCTGTCTTGGAGCCGTCGAAGCTGGCGCCCACCAGCCAACTGCCCGCACTCCGCTTCTGGATATAGCTCTGGCTGAAGGCGGCGGGAAAGGAGAACTTGCGGTTGTTGAAGGCATAATAGAAGTTGAGGTTGAGTGCCTTCTGCGAAATCAGCCCCTTAGGGATGTCTATCCGGTTGTCACCGATGTCGGTATGCCCGTGATAGGTCTTGGAGGACAGGTACACCACATCGAATCCATAGCGGTTGCTGTAGGAGTTGAGGTTGAACTCATAGTCCTGGCTCTTGCCCGCCAGCTTGGCGGGGTTCACGGCAAGTCCCAGCCCCACGCCCCTGTAAGCCACCGCAAGGCTGAGCGTACCGCGCACGTCGCTCATCACCTGCGTCTTGTGCGCCACTCCATCCACCGTGGCATCGGTCTGGAGGACGGCGCCCGACACGTTGCCGCGCAACTTGACCGTCCAGCGGGCATCGGGACGGGCGATATAGGCGGTGTCGAAAGTCTTCTTGTTGTATTTTGCAGCCAGGATGGAGTCGCCCCGGAAGAGTCTTCGGTCATAGAGTGCGAAGTGCTTCCTCACCTTGCCGTAGTGCTTCATGATCCTCGCCTTCCTCTTGTCGCTCAACTGGCTCTTGTCCAATTCCGCCATCAGGATAGAGTCGCCCCACTGGAGCATCTCGCCCCTGTCAGCCGACTTGCGCAGTTCGAGCCGCAGGCTGTCTGCCACATGGAGGATCTCGCGCAGTTTCTTGCGTGGCTTCACTTTTACAGAGTCGTCCGCCTGCACCATGGCGAAGGAAGGCATGGCTGCGAGGCACAACAAGCAAAGTATAGTCTTTCTATTACTCATCTCTTCAATATATTACTGTCATGCAAAATTACACAATTTCCGCACAAGACACAAATGCCAAGACCTTTCATTCCGAAAATTAAGTTTTATTAATCAATCCCGGGCGCGGAATTACACTGATGTTAAAATCACGAGTTTGTAGCTAAAGAAAGTAAACGGGATTTTACTTTCGCCCCCTTCGGGCATCTTAGCTACAGAAACAAGAAATTACAAACCATAAAATACAACGATATGAAACAGAACGTCAAGACTTTCATGTTTGCCATAGCCCTCACCATGGCAAGTACCGCGACCTTCGCACAAGGCAACTCTCAGAACGGCAGCCGTCCCTCTCCAGAGGCTATGATGGAGCAGAGAGCCAACAACATCGCCAAGCAGATGGGCTTGGACGCCAAGACCACCAAGAAGTTCGTCTCCGTCTTCAAGAGCGAGCAAAACGACATGCGTGATGTGCTGCCCAAGAGAGGCGGAATGCCTCCCCAGGGCGAGCGTCCTCAGGGCAATCCTCCCTCGATGAACGGTAACGGCAACAAGGGCATGGGCAGACCTCAGATGAGCAGCGAGGAGAAGCAGAAGATGGCGAAGATCAAGGAGAAGTACAACAAGAAGTACGCCAAGTTCTTCAGCCAGGACCAGATCACCCAGATGTACAAGCTGCAGGAGCAGGAGAGAGCCAACCACCAGCCCAGGGGCAAGAAGAACTGACCCTGCCGCAGGCCGCGGCATCATCAACAAGGCGATACCAGCACAATGTCCAGTGCGCCACTTTAAAAAACAAATTGAAGGAATTTGGAGTTTTCTTGCAGAGAATCGGAAAATTTTATATATCTTTGCAGCAAAATAGAGGGAGAAGCCCCTTCTCCCTCCTCTAAATTCACAGAAAATGGAGATTTCCAGTCTCGACACATAGCAACTGGGCGGGAATGTTCTCCGGCCTGCGCGACGGCAAGGTGCGCGTCACCGATGCACTGTCCCGGGAGTCAGTCACCACCGTGAAGGAACTGATTTTGTCGGCAAATTCCCGCTATCCGGCATGATTTCCGGAAAAAACATCCGCATCTTTTTGCTCGTTTGGCAAAAAGATGTTATCTTTGCAACATCATAAAGAAATTGTCATGAGTGAAACCATCATCGTGCCCTCAGTGGGCGTTGCATCCTCTCAAGACATAACTGCCCAGGGCTTGGCTCCGCACTTTTCTGCTGCCTGCCCCCGGCAATGCGTGGCGGCTCTTTAGCCCTCCCCGCCCCCACCCTTACCTCTCAAGGCTTATGCTTCTTGAGAGGAATCACCTTTTATATATATATGAACTGGTACGTCATCGCCACCCCACGCCACCAAGAGCGGCTCATCAGGCAAGTGCTCGACGACTACAGGATGACTCCCCTGTCAGGAGAAGGGAGGGATATTTCACCGTTCCACACCTTCCTGCCCATGCGCAGGGAGAGTGTCACCGACCCCGTCACGGGCAAGCCTCGGGTAGCCAACGTACCCGTCATTCCCGGTCTCGTCTTCGTACAGACCGACAGGAAACTGCTCGACCGCTGGCTCTCCGAGGCAGCCATGGGCTCCCGACTGTATGCGGACAGCACCGACACCCCCATCGTGGTGCCCGACTACCAGATACGCCTCTTCAAGGACTATCTCTCCTTCGTCGCCTCCGAGGTCATGGTACTGCGCAAGCCCTACAGCTATTTCCTGAAGAAGAAAAAGATACGCATCCTCAGCGGCAAGTTCGCTGGCCTTGAGGGCAGGCTCTTCCAGATCAAGGGCAACTACAAGTTGGTCTACGGTCTGGGCAACACCGCCCTGGCACTCTCCGACATCGCCCGAAACCCCTATGTAGAGATCACCGACGAGGAGCCCGCCCACATCCGCTTCTCCTTCTATTACGACAAGATGAAGGAAGAGCTGGAAGCCCTGATGGCAGAGGGCATGGACGACGCCGGACTCCTCCGCTGCCTCAACCGCTGGCGGCAGGAGGCGTCCATCCTCACCGCCGAGAGTCCCGTGGCGAGCAGCTACGTCTCCCTGGCGTTGCAGCAGTCGCTCTCCGACCTCCAGCCCAGGCGCCCCACCCTTTTCAGCGGAAAGTCCTCCCTCCGCAAGCTGAAGTCCGTCTATCAGGACACCGAAGACTACCTCTCCATCACCCTGTTGCAGATAGAGGACACCACCCTCCTGAGACAGGTGAAGGAGCGCAGGGAGAAGATACAGTCGCGCGCCCTCTATGCCTCCGACCCCTTCTGTCTGAAGCAGGAAGACGGCACCTCCACCACCTATGGTTTCGTGAGGGAGCAGGAAGCCTGTCTGACGGAAATCATCCGCCTGCTCGACGGCACCGGAGACAGCTCATCCGGGCAGCAAGCCTCCGACAGGCAGACACTCCGGTCACGCCGCCAGGCATTCCAGCTGCTCACCCGTCTCTTCCGTGTCATCGCACGGAAATTGGAGCAGCGCAGCTACAGGGAGAGTCTCGACAGCACCGCCACCTACCGTCTCCGCCGTCTCCTCTCCCTGGCAGCCCACCGCTACCGCAGTTGCAAGGCAGGCCAGGACGAGGAGTTCGTCATGAAGACCCAGTCCACCCTCAAGTCCCTCCTCTCCCACGACATCTACCGTCCCCACGGCTTCTTCGACCTCCTCGCCGCCATCCGCCGCTCGTGACACAGCGTCCAGATGGCGTTGAGGTCGGCGATGTACAGCACTTTTATCCGGAAATGAGATTTGCGGGCTTTGCAAAAAGCCCGTAAATAAAGGCGTTGTGAACTTTTTGGACGCTTACTGCCTGCCCATGCTCCATGCATTGAGCGACGAGGACATTCTGAGAACATTGGAGTGTATAGTGAAATAAAAGGTTTAAATATATATAAATAAAAGATAAAAGAAACAGAGATACAAGAAAAAGTAGTACATTTGCATTACTGAATAATATTAATGTAACGAGATTATGGTATACAAGGCATTGGACATAGCAAAGAAGTTGATATTCAAGGCTCAGAATGATGAGCCTAATGGCGGCGAGCGTTTGACCAATCTCAAACTGCAAAAGCTGCTTTATTATCAGCAGGGATTCCACCTTGCTTTTTTCGGCACACCTCTTTTTGCCGAGAATGTGGAGGCATGGATGTATGGCCCTGTTGTGCCTGCTGTGTATGATGAATATTCTTCTTATGGTTCTTCTGCTCTGCCAGAGGTAAGTGAACCTATATCGCTTACAGAGGAAGAAGAGAGACTTTTTAATGAAGTGTATGATGCCTATCGAGAGTTCTCTGCCATAGGCTTGATGAATCGCACTCATTCGGAGCGTCCATGGATAGAGGCTGTTCCGCATGATAGGGGCACGGTCATTCCACAGGAGAGCATGAAGTCATATTTCGTTACACAGATTCAGTAATGCAATTCGACTATGGTGAAGAAGTTTTCCATCAAGAAGTCTCAGCCTTTGTTAGCCGGGATAGGAAAGGCTCAGGAAAGAATTGTTTTTGGCTTCTCTGAACTTCGCCCTTATAGTTACGTGGATAGTCGGAATGATTCCGACTTCTTCATCTCATTCCTCGGAAGATTGAAGAAACTGTCTACACTTGATTGGAACACCGTGAATTTGTCAGGTCGCCATTCTTTCGGATTGGAAAAGATGAATGTCTGCGATATGACGAAAGCAGCACAGGCTCATGTGCCTGATGGAATGACAAGCCTATTGGTGTTTCGTGCTACAGGCGACAATCATGTTTTCCTTGGCTATAGAGAAGGAAATGTCTTCCAAGTGATATTTGTGGAATATCAGTTTGGGGATGTATATTGCCACAGTCATTAGTAAGCAGTCATTTAAGGCCGTCTTGTATACCTAAATAAAACCACCTACCTTTGCCCCGAATTTTAAATTTGGGACAATATGAATATAAATGAAGAAGGAAAGTACTATGCCGAAATGGTTCGCAAGTTCCGAACCCAGTGCGCAAGCACACGGCGAAGCCGCCGACAATAGGTTGCTCCGCAAGAAACTCCTCGCCCGTGACAAGCGGGTGGAGGAGCTTGAGGCTATGGTTTCAAGCCTGAACAAGCAGCTTTGCGAGAAGGTTGACCAGCTGAACGGCATGATGCAGAAGCTCGTGTCGTTCATGGCGGGTAACAGAGAGGTCACCCTTTCCGGTTCTCTCCGTGAGGCGGTAGTTGCAGGTATCCGTGCAGAATATGAAGCACGCGAGAAACAGCTGAAGGAGACATATGCTCAAAGCTTGGAGAAGTTGACTTCTGATTTCAACGCCCGTTTGGCGGCAAAGCAGAATGAGATAAATCAGCTGAAATGTGATGGAGAAGACTTACCTCCACAGTGATTGTTCACTTGATGGCTTAACGTGCCTAAAGTGACCGCTTACCCTTGCCAGATTGGTACGGCGGGGACGCCGTACCTCCTATGATTGTGGCCAGGTAACTGTAGGAGGTACAGCGCCCTCGCTGTACCACTCAGGCAAGGGGAATTTAAGCGCCCTCGCTGTACCACTCCAGCAGGAATGTTCCGAGTGAATCCGCGTTTCTGTGTCCGAAAAAAAAACAACCGTACAGGTCGAAAATTTTAGTGAAAGAATTTTAGAAATGAGATTTGCGGGCTTTGCAAAAAGCCCGTAAATAAAGGCGTTGTAAACTTTTTTTTTGACGCTTACAACTTTGAATTTATGCCAGATAAAGAATTTTAGAGCGATTGCTCTCAATGCTCCCCGAGGATTGTCAGGACCTTTACGACAATACAATACCCGAGGCAAAGGAGATACGCAAGAAGATGGGGAAAACAGTAGAGTGGATAGGTTATGCCGTAAATGATATGGACAATGCCATACAGGAGTTAGACTACAACGACCCGATGACCTTCTTTGATATAGAGAAGGTGATGGGGAAGGTGATTA
>CAVCCB010000038.1:0-17126 GCA_963600595.1 Subdoligranulum sp. APC924/74
ACCCGCGACCCCGACCTTGGCAAGGTCGTGCTCTACCAACTGAGCTATTTCCGCAGAATTGCGTTTGCAAAGATAGTAGTATTTCTTGGAACAACCAAACGATTTACATTTTTTAACCTGCATCCCATCTTATATGGGGCGCAATTTTGCGCCCCAATATATAAAAGGTATAGCCTTTACTTCAAGAGTGTTTTCTCAGCTTCCTCCATACGTTCGAAATGGAACTCCAGAAGTGTCTGTTCCATCAACTCCTGTATCTTGTCGTTGCAGAGATTGCCGATGCTTCCCTCGTGTGTGTGGTGGATGTTCTTGTTGGGCTTAAACTCACCAGCCTCTATTTCAAGTCCCACCTTCTTGTAGGCATCACGGAATGGCATTCCATTGGCGGCGAGTTGGTTCACCTCCTCCACGGAGAACATCGGATCGTAGCGTGGGTCGTCGAGGATATGCTCGTTCACCTCCATCTTGTTGATGATGTAGGCGGCCATCTGCAGACAATCCTTCAATTCGTCGAAAGCGGGAAGGAACACTTCCTTGATGAGCTGCAGGTCACGGAAGTAGCCCACGGGCAGGTTGTTCATGATGAGCATCACCTGCTGGGGGAGACTCTGAATCTTGTTGCTCTTGGCGCGAATCAGCTCGAACACGTCAGGGTTCTTCTTGTGGGGCATGATGCTGGAACCGGTAGTACACTCCTTGGGGAGCTTTACGAAACCGAAGTTCTGGCAGTTGAACATACAGGCATCAAAAGCCATCTTTGCCAATGTTCCTGCCACGCTGGCCATAGCGAATGCCACGTTGCGCTCCATCTTGCCGCGTCCCATCTGTGCGTAGACCACGTTGTAGTCCATGCTGTCGAAGCCGAGGAGCTGGGTGGTCATCGTGCGGTTCAAGGGGAAGGAGCTGCCATAGCCTGCCGCACTGCCCAATGGGTTGCGGTTGGTCATGCGATAAGCTGCTTGCAAGAAGAGCATATCGTCAGCAAGGCTCTCGGCGTAAGCGCCAAACCAAAGGCCGAACGATGAGGGCATCGCCACCTGCAGGTGGGTGTATCCCGGCATCAAAACATTCTTGTATTGGTTGCTCTTCTGAATCAACTCGTCGAAGAGTACCTTCACTGCGTCTACAATTTCCTTCAACTCATGACGGGTGAAGAGTTTGAGGTCTACCAGTACCTGGTCGTTGCGTGAGCGACCCGAGTGGATCTTCTTGCCCATATCGCCAAGTTTCTGCGTAAGCATCAGTTCAACTTGAGAGTGGACATCCTCCACGCCGTCCTCGATGACGAACTCGCCCTTGTCTGCGATGGCGTAGATTTTCTTTAGTTCGGCGAGGAGCGGTGTCAGTTCGTCCTTCTCCAGCAAGCCGATACTCTCCAGCATGGTGATATGCGCCATGGAACCGAGCACATCGTATTTGGCGAGATAGAGGTCAAGCTCACGGTCTCTTCCCACGGTGAAGCGCTCAATCTCCTTGTTTACTTCAAAATTCTTTTCCCAAAGTTTGTTTGCCATTTTGATAGATGTTGTATTGGGGGAGTTAACATTAATCCTGGTAGGGAATCATTGCCAGGGCATCGGCAATCTTTTCGATGCCTTCTTGTAATGGTTTCTTCACCATACCCTTGATAAACATATTGAGTTCCGCCTTAATGGTGAGTTTCATCTTGGAAGAGAACTCGCCAGTGGGGAGCAGCTGTATCCAGAAGTTGAAAGGCACTGGGCTGTTCTCCGTCTCGAACTTGATGTTTTTGGGGAACTCGCGGTCAATGATGCGCATCTTGATTTCGCCCACCATGGGAGCCGTGATGGAGATGCTGTCGCTGTCGAACTTCAAGTCCCTCAATTTCTCCATTTCCTTGCGCTTGTCCTCTGGAATCTGGTCTTTCACCTGCTCGTAGCGTTCCTTGAGCACCTGCAGGTTATTGAGGTCGCTCAATGTGTTGAAAACAGATTCCTGCTTGTGAGGAATCTGTTTGATATTGCTTTCAAAAGTGCTTGTACTCATCTAGCGAAATTATTTTTTCCAGTTAGCGGGATCCTTGCGCCACTCGTGGAGTAACTCCACGTCGCTCTCGGCGATGTAGCCTGTCTCCAGAGCCTCGGATACGACATGCTCATAATCGGTCAGGGTAACGAGTTTCACGCCAGCCTCCTCAAAAGCCTGCTTTGCCACAGGGAAACCATAGGTATAGCTTGCCACCATGCCCACTACCTCGCAAGCGTTCTTGCGGATTGCCTCCACAGCCTTCAAAGAGCTGCCTCCTGTAGAAATCAGGTCTTCCACGACCACTACCTTCATGCCGGGCTTCAACTCACCCTCGATAAGGTTCTCCAGTCCGTGGTCCTTGGGTTTGGAACGAACATAAATGAAAGGCAGATTCAGTTCATCGGCAACAAGGGCACCCTGCGCAATGGCACCGGTGGCAACACCGGCAACAGCCTCAGCCTCGGGGAACTGCTCCAGGATGGCGTGTACCAACTCGAGTTTGACATAGTTGCGGAGTTCGGGGTAGGAGAGTGTCTTGCGGTTGTCGCAGTAGAATGGTGATTTCCAGCCGGAAGCCCAGGTGAAGGGGTTGTTGGGCTGCAACTTGATGGCCTTTACTTTCAATAACTTAGATGCGAAATCTTTCTTTAGTTTGTCCATAATCTTTAGAGGATTTAATTATTTGAATGCAAAGATACAATTTTTTTTCTTTTCGGGGCTTTGTCAGGGGTTAAATATTGTTAGTTTTTGGCATAACCTATAACCATGACGCTGAATCTCACGCCTTGGAATTCACACATGGTCTTGCTGCATGACAGGATGGTTGCCCCCGTGGTGCATACGTCATCTATCATGAGAAGGTGTTTGCCTTCGAGATATGTGCCTTTCTTCCCTTCGGGGCGGTAGTCCTCCGTCAGTTCGAATACATCTTTCACGTTCTCCGCTCGTCCCCAGCGGTCTTTGTGGGTTTGGCTTGCCTTGAAGACGGTTCGTCTCACGATGTTGTTTTCCACAGGGATACGGGTCAGCATACTGATGCCCCGGGCTATCTCCTCGCTCTGGTTGTAGCCCCTTTCCTTCTTCCGCTTCTTGGCGAGGGGGATGGGGACGATGGCGTCGATGCCGTCGAAGAAATTCACTCGCAATCCCTCCTCCGCCAGCATCTTGCCCATGATGACGCCCAACTCGGGCTGGAAGTCATACTTGAGTTGATAGAGAATGTTGCTGGAGAACGAGTGCCCGGCGTAATAGAACAGTGCGCAACATCTTTCTACGGGAATCTGGTGCCAGAACATCTTGGCGAGGTCATTTTCATAGGGGTCGTCCCAGGTATTCGTCCTCGGTAGGTGCAGGATGCACGCCATGCACAATCCCTCTTCTTCCCCTGCGAGCCTGTTGCCGCAGACGGGGCAAAAGCGGGGGAAGAACAGATCGATGATTTTTCCCAAGATACTAATCTTCATATCTTCTTCTATGCTTCGTCAGTTACATCGAGGTCTTCTTCCCTCATCTTGTTGATACACTTGTGGATGATGCTCATGCTATACCCCCTGCCGAGGGCAAAGCGGATGAGTTTCATCGACCGTTCATAGTTATTCTTTGCCTTGATGGTCTTGTATTTGTTCTTCATCAGGGGCAGGAGAGTTTCCATATACAGGTCATCCTCCATTTCGTTGAAGATGGGGTCGGAAATCTCTTTTGGGATGCGCTTCATCCAAAGCGCTTGCTCCACCTTGCGGCGTCCCCAGCGGTTGTATTTCACCTTGTCGTTGATAAAGAAACGCGCGAATCGTTCGTCATCAATGAATTTCTTCTGACCCAAGAACTCCATGTTTCGGGCGATGGCATCCTCGGGTAGTTCCCACTTCTTCATCTTCTCCACCATCTCGTGGGAGCAGTGCTCAGCCTGGGTGCAGAGGGTAGTGAGCTTCAAGAGTGCCTGCTGCTCGGTTATCGGTTTCTTCGTGCGACGGGGCTTATCGTAGCTTGCATATTCCATATCTTTGCATCCTTTACTTTTTAGTTGCTCTCATCATTCTCTCTTTCCCGAAGAAATCCTCTTTGGTCACGATGTCCTTGAATCCGAATCCATCGAGCATCTTCCTTGTCTCCTTCTCATAGACGGGGTTGATCTCGAAGTAGAGCAAGCCATTGTTGCACAGTCCTATGGAAGCAAACTTGGTGATGGATCGGTAGAACTTCAAAGGGTCCTCGTCGGGCACGAAGAGGGCAATGCCTGGCTCATAATCCAAGACATTCTTCTCCATCTCCGTCTTCTCCTTCTCACAGATATAGGGAGGATTGCTTACGATGATGTTCCAACTCTTGCCGTCATCTGACAACGCCAGTGCATCCCGGTGTTCGATGCTTACGTTCGTTGCCCCCAGTGTCTCCACATTCTTTCGGGCAATGCGAAGCGCATCTTCAGAGATGTCCCAGCCAGTTACTTCCGATTCCTTGATGTTTAGCCCTAGAGTAATGGCGATGCAACCTGACCCCGTACAAATATCAAGGATTCTCGTATTTGGCTGACAATCCTCTGTTATCCAGTTGCATAGTTCCGCTGTCTCGGGACGGGGAATCAGCACGCCCGGTGCCACATGAAAAGTCCTTCCGGCGAAGTCGGTTTGCCCTAGGATATACTGTACCGGCTCGCCTTTTTGCAGTCTGCCGGCAATTTCTTCGAGTTTTTTGCCCTCATCTGCGGATAATTCATTAACTTTGCCGCAGATTATGTCAGTCAAGGTCATTCCATACTTCACTTCAAGCACCGTGCGGACGATTGCTTGCGCTTCGCCAGCCTCGTAGAGTGGGGTGAGGGATTGCCAGAGTTGCTGATAAGTTTTCATACCGCAAAGGTACGCTTTTTTATCGAAAGCGAATAATATTAATGCAGAAATTTCTATGAATCAAAAGGAAATTGATGAAATGTATATGCGCCGTTGCCTGCAATTGGCCAAGAACGGTCGACAGAACGCCAAGCCCAACCCGATGGTGGGGGCTGTCATCGTGAGTGCGGACGGCAGGATTATCGGTGAGGGCTATCATGTACGCTGTGGGGAGGGGCATGCGGAGGTGAATGCCTTTGCCTCTGTCAGGCCTGAGGATGAACCGCTTTTGTCCGATGCCACCATCTATGTGAGTCTGGAGCCTTGCTCGCATTATGGAAAGACGCCTCCCTGTGCCGATCTGGTCATTAAGAAGGGAGTGAAGAGATGTGTCTGCGGCTGTGTGGATCCCTTTGCCAAGGTAAAGGGTCGTGGCATCCAGAAGATTCGTGAGGCGGGCATCGAGGTGACGGTGGGCGTGCTGGAGGCGGAATGTCTGGAACTCAACAAGCGTTTTATCACCTACAACACCCACCAGCGCCCCTACATCATCCTGAAATGGTGCCAGACTGCCAACGGCTTTCTTGATGACGAGTTTCACAGCATGGCGATTTCCACGCCCTTCACCAAGATGCTCTCCCACAAGCTCCGTGCCGAGAACGACGCCATCCTCGTGGGACGCATCACCGACGAGCGCGACCACAGTCAGTTGAACGTGCGCGATTGGAGCGGCAAAGATCCCATGCGTCTGGTCATTGACCGCCACCATCCCTGTTTCGAGGACATAGACTTCTCCAGGGGGAAGGCTGATGTCCTGAAGCAAATCATGGAGCATCTATATGACTGTAAGGTGCAATCGCTGATAGTGGAGGGTGGTACTATCACCCACCAAACCTTCCTCGAAGCTGACCTTTGGGACGAGATTCGCCTGGAGACTTCCACTGTGAAGTATGTGAAGGACGGCACCCTGGCTCCCCTCCTTCCCCACAACGCAAGATCCATCCGCCACGAAGAGTACGATGACAATGTCATCGACACCTATTATAATAATTAAGAGTATATAGTTGATAGGGTAGGCTTGCCATAGTCCTATCTTGCTATAAACGATTAACTCTAAACTGTTAACTATATGATGAGCAACCGATTTACTTCACGACTGAGTGACAACGACGATTTTAAGCGTGATGAACTGATCCGCAAGATAGAACATTCCGTAGAGAACATGACCCTCTCTGAACTGGAAGCTTTGTCCTACGATATGTTTACCAAGGGATACATGGAAGACTGCTGACCAACAATCCCGTCAGAAATTCCTTATTCCGCCAAAGTCTCCATCACCTGCCCGTCGAAGAGGTTGACGATGCGGTCGGCATAGGTGGCTTCGTGCTTGGAATGGGTTACCATCACGATGGTGGTGCCCTCCTCGTTCAGTTCGCTGAGCAGCTGCATCACCTCCATGCCGTTCTTTGAGTTGAGGTTGCCCGTAGGCTCATCGGCGAGGATGATGCTCGGCTTGCCCACCACGGCACGGGCGATGGCCACTCGCTGCTGCTGACCACCCGAGAGTTGGTGGGGATAGTGCTTGGCACGGTGGCTCAGTTTCACCTTTCTCAGGATGTCGAGCACTCGCTGCTTGCGTTCCTCCTTCTTCACGCCGAGATACTTCAACTGCAAATCGACATTCTCCTCTACGGTGAGTTCGTCGATGAGGTTGAAACTCTGGAAGACAAAGCCGATGCGCCCCTTGCGGTAGGCTGTGCGGTCACGCTCTTTGAGATGGCCCACCTCCTCGTCGCCCAACCAATATTTGCCCTCCGTAGGACTGTCGAGCAAGCCGAGCACCTCGTCCGTGCGGAATATTCTGGTAAGATTCTCTGTTCGTATCATAATTTCAATATTTATTCATAAGGAGTTAAGGGGAGTTAGAGAAGTTAAGGGACAAATGTCCTGCTATTGAATTCTTCGTTCTTCACTCTTACCTTTAAATTATTCTGTCTTGATGCTGTCTATCGGGTTGGACAAGGCTGTCTTCAGGGTGCAACCGATGACGGCGACGAAAGCCACAAGCAAGGTGAAGACTGCGCCCACCGACAAGAGCCACCACGGGAAGTCGATGCGATAAACGAAGCCTGGCAGGTAATGCTGCATCAGTTTGACGCAGACAGTAATGGCGATGACAGGAATGGCGATGACGATAGCCACTACCGAGCTGAAGAGGAAACGCCTTGCCAACTGCCATGCGGCATCTCCCGTACTTGCTCCCATCACCTTCCTCAAGGCAATCTGCCGCTTCTGCTGGTTGCCGTAATACACCGCCATACCGAAAAGGCCGAGGGCGGAGATGAGGATGGAGATGCCCATGAAGGTAATTACGCTAAGTTGAAGAGATGACCATCATCTATACCATATATATATAGGTGTAGTTTGCCTTCTGACAGGCGGCATCATCTATCTTTTCTTTCGCCACCAGCGAAAGCTGAAAGACCGTGCCTTCATGATGCGAGAGGCGGTGAGGAATGGCGACTACTCCTTCAAACTCTCCACCAAAGGCTTGCTACCTGGCGAACGAGCCTTGCAGCAAGCCCTCAACGATATGGAGGGCGACATCGCCCGACTCGTTGCCAAGCACGAGGTGGAGTCATGGCAAAAACTCACCCGTGTGCTCACCCATGAAATCATGAACGCCACCGCCCCCATCTCCAGCATCTGCCAAGCCTATCTCAGCAATCCTAGGTTGCAAGGGACTCCCTACGAGGAAGGCATCCGGGCCATCCATGACACAAGCCGTTCGCTCACAGCCTTCGTCGACAGCTACCGCAAGCTCACCCTGTTGCAAGAGCCTATCCTTGAAAAACTCTCCCTGCCATCGTTCTTAGAGGGCATCAAAATACTCTATCCCGACATCAAGTGGCAAGTCTCCCTCCCCGAGGACACCACGACAGAGGCAGATGCCAACATGCTGCGACAAGTGTTCTTCAACCTTGCCAAGAATGCCATCGAGGCACACGCCACTATCATCGACGTGAGGTGCAGGAAGGTCAGTGGCGATACCGAGAATGCCCCGTTCGCCCTCTACGTCAGCAACGACGGAGTCCCTATCCCCTCGGAAGCCGTCCGCGACATCTTCGTGCCCTTCTTCACCACCAAGCCTACGGGTACGGGCATCGGACTCAGCATTTCGCGCCAGATGCTGATGATGCAAGGCTTCGACCTGAGTCTGTCCGGGAGAAGCCTCCCTGGGTTCCACGTCACCTTCCGTATAGAGAAACAAAAGAAAGAATAAAGGGATGTTCTGTTAAGTAATTAGTAATGGAACGAACTACCGCCGAGGAACTCCCTCAAGAGAGATGTGGGCGGGAGATTGTTGTAGGGGATACCCTTGAAATACTTCAGGAACTTCAGAAGGCGGTACGCCTCTGCATATTCGTCGCAGTTCTCCGGCACTTGCTGCAACAAAGGCTCCGCCTGTACCTTGATGACCGCCAACTCATAGAGCATTGCCGTGTTGAGCATTGCATCGGCATTCTCCTGATAGGGAAATATCCACTTGTTCTCACCGGCGCGGACAGAAGGCCAACGGTGGATGGTGTCCTGTGCGCTCACCCCACGGTATTTGTAGTCGCGAATGATGCGGCGAAGGAGACGGTTGTCGGTGGTGGGGATATAGTTGTGGTTGTCGAGCAAGATTGTGGTGAGTGCAGAGGCATAGACACGGAAGATCTGCTTGTCGGGGAGGTGGGAGGTCAACTCGGGATTCAGGGCATGGATGCCCTCCACCACCAGCACATTGTTGGGTTCCATCCTCAGCTTCTTGCCACTCTTCTTGCTCTTGCCGCTCTGGAAGTCGTATTTGGGCAGCTCCACCTCCTCGCCACGGAAGAGGGCGTTGAACTGCTCGTTGATGAGGGCGAGGTCGAGGGCATAGATGCTCTCGTAGTCATACTCCCCGTTCTCGTCTTTCGGTGTCTTCTCCCGGTCTACGAAGTAATCGTCGAGGGAGATTTGCAAGGGCTTCAGTCCGTTCACGGCGAGTTGGATGGAGAGGCGCTTGCAGCTGGTGGTTTTGCCCGATGAAGACGGTCCGGCGAGCAGCACGAGTTTCACTTCTTTGCGCTCGGCGATTTCCTCGGCAATCTTGATGATCTTCTTCTCCTGCAACGCCTCGCTTACATTGATGATGTCGGTGGTGTGTCCCATGTCCACCGCCATGTTGAAGTCGCCCACGGTGCGCATTCCCAGGATGTTCTGCCAGCCATGCTGCTCCTTGAAGATGTCGAACATCTTGTCTTGCTTGGTCAACTCGCCCAGCATGTCGGGTTTTTTGACATCGGGGATGCGCAGGAGCATACCGTCATAGTATTTCACCAGTCCGAAGAGGTAGAGCTGCGAGGTGTTGGTGAGCAGCGTGCCATAGTAGAAATCCACATAGTCACCTATTTTATAATAGGTAGTGTAGATGGTTCCTGCAGTCTTCAGCAGCTTCACCTTCTCCACATCGCCCTTTTCCTCGAAGAGGGCTATAGCCTCCTCAGTGGGCACGGTGTAGCGGAGTATCGGCATCTTGGCTGCCACAATCTCCTGCATTCTGTTCCTGAGTGCCGCAACGTCGGCATCAGTGACCTGCCGTCCCAACCTTACGTCGACGAAGAAACCGTTGGAAACGGGGATGTCTATCACTACGTCGGTGTTTGGGTAGATGTCCTGTACTGCCTTGCAGAGCACGAAGAATAGCGAGCGGGTATAGGCGCGGGAGCCGGATGGAGAAGTCATGTCAAGAAACTCCACGTCCTTACCGTTGTATACCCGATAGCGCATGCCCTCCACCTTGTTGTTCACCTTGGCAGAGACGGGGCCATGCTCCATCTGAAGGCCGAACGCCGAATAAATCTCTGAAAGGGTACTTCCTGGTTCCACTTTCTTTGTTTCCTTGTTATTCTTGCATCTAATCTGAATCATCTGTTTCTGTTTTTAGGTTCAACATTGCTTGAAACTTTTGCGTAAAGGTAAGCATAAAATCTGAAACGAGGTATTATCGGAGGCGGAAATTAAAATAAAATATCTCGATTTGGGGATTTTTTAGACTTGTCGGTGCGTACTGAGTCGGTACAAAAGAAAAGTCCCCCTTCCGTTTGACGGGAAAGGGGACTACTACCAACAATAATAATAAACTTCTCTTCTCACGAAGAGCCCATGATGTGTTATTTCACTTTAATTATAAACTTGAACTCGCGGTCGCCATAGTGGAGCCTGTACTTCTCCAACGGCATGGCTCCCCAACTGTCGATGCAGCCCAGTCCATATTGCGCCTGCTGTACATGGAGCTGTACCAAACCGGAATCCTCCAGGTCGCCGCTGTGGTGCCCCCAGGCGTGTTCCTTCTCAGGTCCGTCGTCCAACGCCTCTATCGGGTAGCCGATGGCACCGACCTCCATCGGGGCAAAGCCCTCGAAGGTAATACCCTTGCCGGAGGTCGGGTTATAGATAGAGAAAGTACGGATGTCCGTGTGGTTGCCGCTCTCCTGCGGACGGATATAGGAATAGTACTCGTCCTTCACGTCGGCATCATATTTGCCGATGAATGTGTTGGAGTTTCGGTCCACATAGTTTTCCACGGGTCCACGACCGTAGTAGGAAATCTTGGAGTAGCTTGCCGGCAGCTCCATCTGCATACCGTATCTGAAGAGGTCGCTCACCTTGGCATCCTTGTCGGTGGTCATCTTCTCAGTCACCACCACCTCGCCGGCAGCATTCACCTTGTAGCCCATGACGAGCTGTGCCTTCACGCTGGACATATCAAACTTGGCGGTCAGTACCACGCTGTCCTTCGCCACGCTCTTGTCGAACGACACGAGACGCATCTCTGGGTTCTTCCAGACACTGAACTTCTTCTGCAATCCTGCGCCGTAGTCGTTGTCGGTCGGGGCGCGCCAGAACTCAGGCTTCATGCTCTCGCGGAACTTCAGCACAGGCTCGCCGTCCACGTCGAGGTAGTCGATCATACCCGTGTGCTTACCTACGGTGACGGTCATCTTTCCTGCCGAAACCTTCACATAGGAGTTGGTCTCTTCTATGGCGATATTGCCCTTCTGTGCGGTCTCCACGTTGTCGAACTTATAGCCCTGCACCACCACCTGCTGTCTTGACATTATCTGGTTCTTGTCCACGAGCGGTACGTTGCCGTCGCTTTGGAACTCGAAGTTGACTGTGATTTCTTTGCCGGCGTTTGCCTTCACAGCCTCAGCGATGGCGTTTTTCAAATCATCGCTATGGATGCTTTTCTTTGTCTGCGGCTGGATGCCCTTGGTGTCGGGGATGTTAACGGAAGCTACCTCCTTGCCATTGGCGAACACCTTTGCCTTCAAAGACAGATCGTCGATGGTCTTGAAGAAGTTCTCGTTGTACACCTTGAAGCTGCCATTTGTGGCATCGAAATCCTCTATCCACTCGTTCTGGTAGTAATAGCCCACCTCGTAAGCATGGGGATTCAGACGGCGGTCGGGAGCGATGATGCCGTTGCAGTTGAAGTTATAGTCGCTTGCGGGATAGCGGCCGTAGTCGCCACCGTAAGTGAAGATTTCCTTGCCCGTAACAGGACTCTTGTCGCGCAAGCCTTGGTCTACGAAGTCCCAGATATATCCGCCCTGGTACTTGGGGTACTTGCGCACGATGTCCCAGTATTCCTTGAAGCCGCCCAAGGAGTTACCCATGGCGTGGGCGTACTCGCACTGGATTAGCGGCTTGGTGCCGTCACTTTGGGCATACTTCTCGCAGCCTTCGGGGGAAACGTACATGGGGCAGTGGATGTCGGTCTTGCTATTGTAGCCACCACGCTCATACTGCACGGGGCGCGTTGTGTCGTAAGCCTTCACCCAGTCGTAAGCCTTCTCGAAGTTCACACCGTAGCCTGACTCGTTGCCCAAGCTCCACACGATGATGGAGGGGTGGTTGATGAAGTTCTTCACGTTTCCTTCGTTGCGCTCGATGTGGGGAGTGAGGAACTCGGGGTGCTTTGCCAGCGATGCCTCGTCGTAGCCCATGCCGTGGCTCTCGAGGTTTGTCTCGGCGGTGAGGTAGATTCCGTATTCGTCACAGAGGTCATACCAACGTGGGTCATCGGGATAGTGGCAGGTGCGCACAGCGTTGATGTTGAGGCGCTTCATAATCTTGATGTCCTCGATCATGCGGCCCACGCTCACCACATAGCCTCCGTCGGGATCCATCTCGTGACGGTCCACACCCTTAATCAGTACGGGCTTGCCGTTGACCAACAACTGGGCGTTCTTGATCTCTACGTTCCTGAAACCCACCTTGACGGGTACCACTTCCTTCACGCCGTTCTTGTCCTGCAAGGTGAAGTACGCCTTGTAGAGGTTGGGGGTCTCTGCCGTCCATGCCTTCACCTGAGGCACCTCAATACGGCCATTGGCTCCGGTGGCGGTGGCAATTTGGTTGTCATCCTTGTCACAGAGGGAGACGCTCACGTTAGCCTTGCCCACCAACGAGGTGTTGTATTCCAGCACACCATCCTTGAAGTTGTTGTTGAGGCTGGCGTTCACCCGCACATCGGCGAAATGTGCCTTGGGACGGGAATAGAGATACACCTCGCGGGCGATACCCGTGAGACGCCAGAAGTCCTGGTCCTCGAAATAGCTTCCGTCACACCATCTCATCACCTGCATGGCTATCAGGTTCTTGCCGGGTTTGAGATACTTGGTGATGTTGAACTCGGCAGCTACCTTGCTGTCCTCGCTGTAGCCCACGAACTTGCCGTTGACCCACAACGTGAGGTTGCTGGTAGCGGAGCCTACATGGAAATACACATCCTTGCCCTTCCAGTCGGCAGGCAGGTCGAAGGTGTGGCGATAGGAACCCGTATAGTTGTTAATCTCACTGATGTAAGGGGGCTTGCTGTCAAACTGGGTTTCCCAGGCATAGCCCATGTTCTTGTAGGTGGCGTCGCCATAGCCGTTCAGCTCGAAGAGACCGGGCACGGGGAAGTACTTCCAGGAGGCATCGTTGTAGTTGGTCTTGAAGAAGTCGGTGGGACGCTTGCTGTAGTCCTTCACGAAGTTGAACTTCCACATACCCTCCATGGAGAGGTAGTTGGCAGAGCTTGTCTTGTCATAGCCCTTTGCCATGTCGATGTTCTCGAAGGCGAAGAAGGATGCGCGGCGCGGCTCCCTGTTCTGCTGATTGATGTCCACGTTCTGCCATCTGGCAGGATTCTGCGCCATGATGCCTTGCCCACTGAGGGCAAGAGCGCAACTCATGGCGATGTATATGATGCGTTGTTTGTTATTCATAGGTCAGTTTTCTTTTGATAAATCAGTGAAACAGTTGGGTGTCGCTCACGTTCTGCAGACTCTTCACGCCGTTCTTGCCCATCTTGATGCCGATACCGTTCCACCATGAGGGCCATCCGCCCTTGATGTTGGCGATGAAGACTATCTTCACGGGGTGCAAGCCTTTGGTGAGGGCGAGCTGGGTGTCGTTGTGGGAGAAACGCTTCACGTCGGCGTCGTTGTCGATGACCAACTGATTGTCGATCCAGAGTTGGTCTGTCAGTGTGGAGATAGTATACACACCGTCCTCGGGCACATAGATGTAGCCCTCTGCCACGGAGGCATAGGCACCTGCGCCTCTCAACACAGCGGCATCGTCCTTCTGCGGGATGAGCATCTCCTTCATGTGGTTGATCACGGATGTCTCCCACTTGCCCTTTGCGCCTGCCAACTCAGCCACGTTATGATAGTAACCCTTTGCGCGGCTCAGTGTCAAGCCGCACTTGGGAGCCGCTACGGCTGTAGCGGGAGCATAGCTGCCCTTCTCCACGTTGATGGTTCTCACCTTGCTCAGCTTGCCCGTTGCCGAGGCACTGGCAATCTTGATTACCGTGTTGCCGCTTACCTTGATGGGAGACTTGTACTCTTGTGAGGAAAGTGTTGGGGCGGTGCCGTCCAGGGTGTAGTACATCTTGGTGGGACGAGAGGTTTCGAAGGCGATGGTAGCCTCGTTGCCCACGAATACTACCTTGTTAATGGAACCGTCGGGCTGCTCGGGCATCGGGATATGGTATGTGATGTTGTGCTCCTCCAGTCTCAGCAGGTTGGCATCCAGACGCTTGCTGAAGTCGTTGAAGTCCTTCCTTGCCAACGGAGACCAGCCTACCTCGGCAACAGCCAGTGCACGGGGATACATCTGGTACTCCATCTTCTCGTTGTCATACATATACTCTGACCAGTTGTTGCACTGCACGCCCAGAATGTGCTTGTCCAGTCCCGCCTTTCTCAAAGTATCTGGAACGGGGTCGTAGCTGTAGGTCTTGGAGAGGAGCGTCTTGCCACCGATGGTAACAGGTTCCACGCGGTAGTCGCCCTGGTAAGCGTCCAGGTACATGCCGTTGCCGCCGGGAGTCATGATGACATCATGTTTCTGCAAGGCAGCTGCAATACCACCAGACTCACCACGCCAAGACATCACTGTGGCCTGTGGACTCAAACCGCCTTCCAGGATCTCGTCCCAACCGATGATTTTCTTGCCGTACTTCGCCAGCACCTTCTCCATTCTCTTGATGACATAGCTCTGCAACTTCTCTTCGGCGGAGTGCTGGTCGTCACCTTCCAGATGCTCGTCCTTGATGCGCTGCTGGCAAGTGGGGCATTCTTTCCAGCTCACTTTCGGGCACTCGTCGCCACCGATGTGAAAATACTTGCTGGGGAAGAGGGGAACCATCTCCTTGACGATGTCCTCCAGGAACTCGAACACCTTCTCCTTGCCGGGGCACATTACAATCTCCTCCACGCCCCATACTATGCGGGGAGTATTCTGCTCACCCTTGCATGACAGCTCGGGGTAAGCAGAGATGGCAGCCATCTCATGACCCGGAATCTCCAGCTCGGGGATGACGGTGATGAATCTCTGTGCGGCATACTTCACGATGTCCTTGATCTGCTCCTGGGTATAGAAACCCTCGTGAACTGTGCCCTCGCCCTCGGTGCGCTTGCTGCCGATGGAGGTCAGCTTGGGGTATTTCTTGATCTCGATTCTCCAGCCCTGGTCTTCGGTCAAGTGGAAGTGCATGGTATTCACCTTGAACATCGCCAACAGGTCAATCTGCTTCTTCACATTCTCCACAGAGATGAAATGGCGGCAGGGGTCCAACATGAAGCCGCGATAGCCGAAGCGGGGATAGTCCTCCACGCTACAGTTCTGCGCCACCCATTTCACGTTCTTCACGACGGTGGAACTCTCTATCTCTGCAGGCAACAGCTGCATGAAGCTCTCCATGCCATAGAAGGCACCCTTGGCAGTCTTTGCCTTCACTGTAACGCCCTTGCTTGTCACGTCTAGGAAATATCCCTCGTCGTTCATCTTCAACGACTTGTTGATGACGATGTTGATGGCGCCCTTCTTGCCCAGCACCTTCACATCGTAGCCGGTGGATGCCTTGATCCTTTCGGCGAAGAAATCACCGATGGCCTTTCCCTCGGAAGTATTGAAGGAGATGACTGTCTGCTTGGGCAAGGTAAACTCGCCGTTCTGCTTGTCCAACTTGACAGGTACAGGTATAATGTTGATGTCTGCACCTAAAACCACAGTTGGACTCATACACAGTGCCGCCGCCAACGACAGCACCGATGTCATTTTCTTAAGATTTAGAATATTTCCCATCATGAGTAATGAATTGTTAGTTTGTTATCTATATAGATGATTTGTTATTTCCTGTATGCTCAGCTTCTTGAACTGGATGTCGTAATAGTCGTCAGGCTCTGTCTTGGGGTCGCGGCGGAATGCGTTCTCCTCATAGAGGAAGAGAATGTCTCCGTCTTTGCCCTGTGTCATCGTGGAATAGGCGGAGGTGGTGTCGCTTACCAAGTAACAGCCTTCCCAGTCCTTTGCGATGGCAGCGGGAGAGACTAAGTCTGCTGCCGTTCCAAGTCTCTTATAATAGATTGCCACCTTGCTCCTGCCTGGACCCAAAGGTACGCTTTGTAGCAAAAGGTTCACCTTCTTGCCATCCTTCTTTGCCTTTGCCAGGAGAATCTCGCCATTGCAGGCGTTGCTGCTCGCCTCTGTACCTTTGTTGCCTGCATAAGAGAATACTGCGGAGTCCCAGGTGCCTGTAGCTTTCTGCTCGTCACTGTATTTATAAGTATTAAACAAGCGTCCGTTGGGGAAACGGCTGCTGATTAGGACGCTTCCGTCAGGAAGTTCCTCTATCTTTGCCTCGTCTCCCAATGGAGCCGCGTCGGCGGCGTTGTCGCCCAAGAGCAACCAATGTTTTCCAAAGTCATCACTATACAACACGCGGTTGCCCTTCAACGTGGTGATGGCGGAATAAATGCGATAATGCGTGCCCGCTTTGATTTTGCTACTTTGGCAGATCCTCCCGCTTGAGAAGAATGCCTGTCCTATCCCGGGCATCACTGCATAAATCTCGGCGGTAACATCCTCGCCTTTCCATGTCTTGCCTTCGTCCTTGCTGTAGTATCTGCCCATAATCTGTGGCTTCTCGCGGGTGGACTCCCAGAATCCGATGCCCCCAGAGGCGCACATCACCAAGACCTCTCCCGACTCGCGGTCAACGACAGCCGCAGCGTCACCATGCGCGCAGTCAAAGTCGTCCGCTACATGTGAGCCGCCCCGAGCCATGATTTGTTCCGGTTCGCTCCAAGCCTTTCCCTTGTCCTTGCTGGTCTTCATGACGATGTCAATATGTCTGCCTTCGCCGATGTCCTTGTTGTCATAGCGGTGGTCTGCGAAGACGATGATGCGCCCCGATTTGCAAGTGACGATGGCAGGGATGCGATATTGGGCGTCTTGGTTGGAGAACAATGTCTTTGCCGGTGTCATCACTTTGTCAGACGATTGGCCTGAAAGGGGATTCCTCATCTTGTTGGGGAAGGCAGGTGTTGCCGCAAAAAGTGTCGCAGCAAGCATCGACAGACCAAGCAGTCTGCAAGGTGTCATTTTAGGTTCGGTTTTATATGCCATGTCAGCTAAAAGAATTAGTCGTTGAAGATTCGTATTCAGAATTCGGTGCAAATATATAACTTTTTCAAGTAAGTTCCAAACTTTTTGAAGAAATAATTGCTTTTCGCTTTATTTTTTCCGTATTTATGAGTCTTTTATTAAAATATATGCATAAAATGCGTCTTGTTATTAAAGAAATTCATAATCCTTTCCTTCATGGTGCTTCGAAATATGAAAACTCCAGAAATAATCCCCCCCCCCCTCAAAAAATGTAGGTCTTTATATTATAATGTATAAAAGGCATCAAGAGAGTTGCAAGGTTTGCACCAACAAAAA
>CAVCCB010000039.1:0-16632 GCA_963600595.1 Subdoligranulum sp. APC924/74
TCTTTACGGGGCAACCGAAGTTGATGTCTATCACGTCGGGCTTGGCTTGCTCCACGATTTTTGCCGCCTCCACCATGTCGGCGGTGGTGCGGCCGTAGATCTGGATGCCTACGGGGCGTTCCTCATCGCTGATGGTGAGCTTGCTGACGGTCGACTTGATGGAGCGCACCAAGGCTTCCGCCGATACGAACTCAGTATAGACCATCGCAGCCCCGAATCGCTTGCAGAGCATTCGGAAGCCAATATCCGTCACGTCTTCCATAGGGGCGAGGAAGAGGGGCTGTGAGCCAAATTCTATGTTTCCTATTTTCATTGTCGTAGTCTTTTGGGCTGCAAAGTTACGCTAAATCGGAGACAACGCAAAATTAATCTCGCAGATTTCATTATTTTTAGGTATTGTACATTTTTTCCATTATGCGTACTTTTGCAGACGGAATGAGTATAGATAAGGATTTTGTCAATATTACGGCCATAGAGAATACTCCCGAATACGACCGCAAGAATATTCACCAGCACGCTTATTACGAGTTGGTGTGGTTTACCGATGTCGACAGTGAAGACACCATCCAGATTGACTTTGGCGATTATCCGGTAGAGCCGGATTGCTTTTATTTCATCTCGGCACGTCAGCTTCACCGCATCGACCGAACGGGCAAGCGAGGCATTGTCATTTCCTTGTCGCCAGAGTTCTTCAATAACATTGTAGAGGTAAATGTCTATCCTCGTTCCACCTTTGCCATCAACACCATCATCAACCAGCGCAAGTGCGACCTTTGTCGCTCGATGGTGCATCTGATAACCACGGAGTATGAACGGGGCTGCAGGTATTCTCTGATGGAGGCTTATTTCAAGGCCCTTTTCATTCACATGGGTCCCATTTTGAGCAAGAATCCCACCGTGGGAAGCAAACGCAAGGCGGCTGACTTGCTCGACTTGATAGAGGAGAACTACGTCGTGCATCGTGACGTGAGCTTCTATTCAGAGCAAATGTCGATGTCTGACAAGGCTATCAACGATGTGAGCAAGAAGGTATTGGGGAAAACAGTCAAGGACATTATCCAAGACCGCCTTGTCTTGGAAATCAAGCGCGAGATTGCTTCGGGAAACAGAACGTTCAAGGAACTTGCCTTTCATCTCGGTTTCAACGAACCCAGCTATTTCACCCGCTTCTTCAAGCAGAAGACAGGATATACGCCAGAGAAATACAGAGAGCAGTTCTATGCGATGCTGGAGGGGTAAAGCCCTATATTGTAAACTTGTAGGAGGCTTATGGTAAAGGACGGATACCTACTTTTCGGTATTTATCCTTGGTGTGCGGAAAAGTGACATTCAATGTCTGTTTTGTGTAAGCGGACTATTCGGAAAAGCCTGTACTTTTGCAGCCGTTTTATGTAATATTATTAATTAAAAGTATCAGGTAATATGAATTTACGTATTTACACAAAGGTTGCATTGGCAGCTGTCGCCACATTCATGATGGCTTCCTGCGGCAGTGACAGCGACCCTGTGAGTGAGAAAATCGAGTTGACAATCCAAGCCCAGGCTCCAAGTGACGAAGATGTGGTAGGAGACTATTCTGGTTTTCAGGTGACACTTTCTTCCCAGCGGGACGGCAAGAGCTATACGGAGAAGATGTCGAAGGACGGTAAGGTTACCTTTACGCTGGATAAAGGCAGCTATGGTGTGGAAGTGTCCGGACTTGTAGACAACAAGGACTATTTTGGTACCTCTGGCATCGTGCAGTTTGGTGAGACCAAGACATACGCCATTGATGTAAAGCACATCATCAAGTCTTACTCGGGCAAGATGGATGGCATCGTGTTCAAGGAAATCTTCTACAATGGCGGTACATACGGCGGAACAATGATGCACCCCGACCAGTATCTTGTGATTGCCAACAATTCTGACCACGATATCTGCGTGGATGGACTGGTGATTGCGCAGAGCTCCAACATGAACAGTTTGCCCTGCAATACGCTGACGGCTTTGTTGCCCGACTTTGTGGTGGCTTCGAATATGTATCAGATTCCGGGCAACGGCAGCGAGCATGTGTTGAAGTCAGGTGAGGTTTATGTCATCGCTTCCTCAGCCCTAAACCATACTGAGTACTATGAGAAGAATGAGGAGAAGGATACTGGTATCCCCGTTGACCTCTCCGGTGCGGATTTTGAGTTGGCTGACGAGGATGCCCGTCAGAACGGCAAGGTGACCGATAATCCGGAAGTGCCCAACATGACCAAGATCTCCAACAATTTGCCTGGCGGAGTGACAGCCTGGATGCATCCCTACGGCATCCGTCCGATGTTCATGTTTGATGGAAGTGACATTGATTGGACTTCTTTCAAGGCAGAGAATGCCGTGACCTATAAGGAGAAAGGCAATATCAAGTCGGAGATAGAGGAATATCAGGGTTACAAGATTCCCACTCGCCTGATCGTTGACGGAGTGGAGAGTACTTCGCAGACCACTCCTTATTGGGGCAATTTCGAGACCAAGTCTTTGCCGACGGAGGTGGACAAGACCTATGTCATTGCAACCATGTATAAGACGGGTGCAGCCTTGGCTTGCCACAGCAGTACTTTCATGTATCGCATTTCTACTTCCGACGGTAAACTCCAGGACACCAACGACTCCTCCAAGGACATGAAGATTGAGCATCGTGGCGATTTCAAGGGTTATCCCAAGGGATGGAGAAACAGCCAGTAAGGGGGAATCCTTCAAACAATATTTGAGTAATTATGTTAATAACCAAGTTTTAAACACATGACAAGAAAGTTCATAACGTTCCTCTTGTGTTTGATGACGCTTTCTTCAACAGCCGCCGAGCCCGTCAAGGTAACGGTAAGCGGCTGTTGTCGTAACGCCAAGGATGGCGATGTCTTGTGTTTTGCCACGGTGAAGGTGAAAGAACTGAACCTGAGTATGTTGACAGACATCAACGGTTGTTTTAATTTCCCTGCCGTCAAGGGCGAAAACTACACCGTGAGCGTCAGCTACATCAACTGTGTTGAGCGTGAGGTGCAAGTGAAGGCGGGTGTGCAGAGGGCTGTAAATATCGACCTGGAGCAACAGAGTTACGCCCTTGACGAGGTGGAGGTGATGGCTGAATATGATCCGCAGAAAGGATCGGCCGCTGTAATCAACCAGCAGGCCCTGGAACATATTCAGCCCACATCGGTAGCAGATGTGATGACACTGATGCCTGGTGGACTTTATCAGCAGAACAATGCCACGGGGTTCAATCGCATCAGCCTTCGCCAGTCGGGAAGCGATGACAATACGTCGCTTGGCATGGCCGTAGTGATGGATGGAATCAGCATCGACAATGACGGTTATCGCTCGCAGATTGCAGGAATGCAAAATTCGGACGAATATGCATCCCGCTTGGGGTGGAATAAAGGTGTGGACTTGAAGACTCTGTCTACCGATCATGTGCAGCGCATCGAGATAGTGAAGGGAATCTCCTCTGCCAAATGGGGCAACCTTTCCTCTGGCGTGATGTCGCTCAACTCGAAAGTGGGGCAGACACCTTTGCAAATAAGGTTGAAGGCAGATCCTCTGACAAAATTGGTGTATGCTGGCAAGGGATTCAAACTGCCTGGCAATGCGGGCTATCTTCATGCAGGAGTGGATTATACCTCGGTGTATGATGACCGGCGTGATCCGTTGAGCAAGTATAGCCGACTGACTGGCCAACTTACTTGGAACAACTCCTTCGATGTGTGGGGCAAGCCCCTCTTTCTCTTCCTCCGTGCTTCGGAGACTTATACGCTCAACCAGGCAAAGGAAGATGAGTTGACGGAGGAGTTCAACGAGATGTTCAAGAACAAGTATTCCCGCACGGCCCTTGCTTTCAAGGCTCGTCTCACGGAACTTGGCAAATGGGTGGACAATGTAGAGTACATCTCCTCGCTCGACTATACATACGACCGCATCGACCGCAACCGCTATGTGCAGCTCGACATTCCCCTTCCGTCACCCATCAACAGTGAGGAGGGAGAGCATGAGGGAATTTTCCTTCCGTCTGCATACTACAGCGGATTCCACATAGACAACCAGCCGCTGACTTGGCTCAACCAACTCAATGTGGAGAGCATCTTCGAGACAGCTTGGTTGAAGAACAAGTTGGTCTATGGCGCAGAATGGAAGTACACCAAGAATGGAGGAGAAGGAGTGGTGGTAGACATGACTCTGCCTCCTTATCCCGACAACAGCGAGTATGTTCGCCCAATCCCCAACAGTCAGATACCCGCTTTGTCGGTGGGGGCGGCCTATGTGGAGGAGCAGGTAACGCATAGCAATCGGTATTTCGACCTGGCGCTGAATGCAGGTGTGCGCTTTACCAAGATGTTTGGGCTGGACAAGGCCTATACGGAACTGAGAAAGCTGGTGGCGGAGCCACGCATCAACGGGGCGGTTTCTTTCAACATTCCGATGGGTGGGGGCAAGCCATTGAAGACAATGCTCCGCATAGGGTATGGACAGGAGAATAAGTTGCCTACGCTCGACTACATCTATCCTGACCCAGTGTACAAGGACTTGATCATGTTGAGTGCCTATGTGAAGCAGAACGATGAGAACAACTATCTCTTGACGGATACCCGCAAGTATGATGTGACCAATTACCAGCTGCGCCCTAACCGCAACAACAAGTGGGAGGGCGGAATAGACTTGAGTTATGAGGGATTTCTGCTCTCGCTCACCATGTTCTCCGAGAAGTCGGACAATGGATTCGGAAACCTGACAGCCTATCATCCTGTAAGCTATCTGCGATATATGGATACCAAGGACGGCCAAGGCATCATCGGACATCGCCCGACCAAGGAAGACTATGTAGAGGAAAAGTATGAGACCTTTGTGGACATGCCTGTGGTCAAGAACTGTGTGAAGACAGAGAAGAGGGGAGTGGAGTATCGCTTGGCTTTCCCGAAGATGCAGCCGCTTGCCACGACCATAGAGGTAAACGGGGCTTACTACGAGACCCGGTATGGTCAGACGGCTCCAGTGGAGTATCATCCCTCCTTCAAGGACAACAACAAGCCGTTGCCGTATGTCGGTGTATACGAGAAAGACGATGTGACCCGCCGTCGCATCTTCAACACGAATGTATGGTTCAATACCAACATTCCTCGTTACAAGATGGTGTTTACCACGTTCTTCCAGATGATTTGGTTCAATGACATGAAGCGAATCAATGGGGACGAGTACCCCACTTATTACTATGGCAACGACGGCAAGTTGCTGGCGGTGGACGAGAGTATCATCGGGAAGATAAACGGTGGAGACCTGACCTGGCGGCATTACCATATCTATAGGGAGGACTACTATGAGAAGGAGCCGGTGTCGCTCACCGTGAACTTCAAGCTGACCAAGGAATTCAGCAGGAGGGTGAAGGGTGCTTTTTTCGTGGACAACATCCTCGACATCAATCCAAGTTACAAGAACCGCTACCAGCAGAACACCCGTACTTGGAAGAAGGCTTTCTTCGGGGCAGAGCTGACATTCAGCATTTAGCAACGGTGTGAGTCTCTGAAGAGGACAGGTTATAATTAAAAGGAGAACTATAATGAAGAGAAGAAATATATTGCTGCTGGGAATGGCGTTGTTGCCCATGATGGGTGCGGCACAGGAGGCGTTGCTCTTCCAGGATTCCCACTCACCGCTGGAGACGGAGTGTCTCCAGGCGGGACTTCGTCCAGAAATCAGGATGCGGGATGTGATGCTCTCCAACCCTGCCATGATGAGGCTGGGGATGGATGAGCGGCGAAGCAGCTTCAACGACAATCCGCAGGCACCCGTGAGAACTTACCCCATCGTGGTGGCTTTGCAGGGTGCCGGTGGAAAGATGAAGGGAGACTTCATTCCGATGGAGGGCAACCGTTTCGAAGACTACTCGGTCGTGGCGAACGGAGTGATGAGAGGCGAGAAAAGTTTGCTTTACGGCAAGGCTTCGTTCACTGCAGGAAGTCATCGCAACATAGGCTGGAACGCACAGCGCTTTCCTACGACCTATTGGCCCTATGTCGTCGCCGACTCAACGGGAGGAAATGTAAGCTACGAGACTTACGCCCTGTTGTGTGCTTACAGTTTCCGGATCAACAGGCATGTCGACTTGGGATTTTCCGGTGAGTACAAGGGTGACTTTGCTTTTCGCAAGACAGACCCGCGAATAGAGAATGTCACATCTTGGTTGACCTTCAAGGGGGGAATGAGTTGTCTCTTGGGCAGGGGACATCGGATAGCGTTAGATGTGGATTACCAGTTGCATCGCCAACACACAGACATCAAGCATTTCCGTTCTGGCCAATTCGCAGGATTCTTCATGGAATATGGCTTCGGAATGTATGACTATATTCACAGCCCGATCTATAATTCCATGAAGCACCAGCAACACCAGCACTCGTATGGTGCCAACGTGATCTTCTCGTCGAATGCCAGCCGCCCACTCAGGGTGAACGCCCGCTTGGGTTATGGCTTCGATGAGATGAACACCGAGGAGAACATACATAAGCTCAACCTCTATCGGGCTATGACGAATCGGTTGAGGGCAGATGCATCCCTGCTGTGGAACAACCGTTCTTGGGGCGTAGGTCTGATGGGACACCTGGCCTCTTCTCTGCGCAAAGGACGCGAGTATATCTTTGAACGTTATGTGTCGGCAACGGTAGACGGAGTGGATGTGTATGACTATCGCAAAATAGGACAGCAAGACCGTTACAAGATGAATGTGACACAAGGCAATGTGCAGGTGAAAGCCTCCAGATTTCTCGGGCGGACAAACACGCTTTCGCTCTTGGGAGGTGTGGAGTTCCTCGACAGGGAAGAGACTTACCGGGAAAAAGGATTTGTGGTGCGCAACGTCCTCCTCACCCCGCAGGTGGGACTGGAGATGAAACACGTCTCTCAGCGTTTGGAGGCAAGGTTGACGGCTCTTTACGGGCATCGTACTTCTGCCAAGGATAAATATGAGGTGGATGTGGACTTGGACAGGCATACGGAATACCAACACGCCTTCAGCACCTATGCCTATTTTGCTCACCAGGGGGACGTGTTGAACTTGGAGGCAGAGGTGGCGCATTCCTTTCGTTTTGCCCGGATGGGTGTGCGGTTGCAATGGATGTGGATGAATGGGCTTCGTTTGGATCATGCCGCCTACGATAGCAATCGTTACGCCGAACAGATCCCGATGGCTTTCAAGCATACAGTGAGTGTGACTCCCGACAAACATAACCGGCAATGGACAAAACTGACGCTCTTTGCTGAGTTCTAGGGACGAAAACATAGAGTTGTTGGAAAAGAAACATAATATAAACATGTAAGAAACGTAGAAAAATGGAAAAAGACATTGACATCAAGGTTTTGAGTGGTGGCTGCTCTTGTTGTAGCCAACTCTATGCCAACGTGGAACAGGCTGTGGAAGAATTGGGCATAGACTGTCAGCCGGAGTTTGTTTATGACATCAACGTGGCACTCAAGTACGAGGTCCTGCAGATGCCTGCCCTCGTTATTGAAGATAAGGTAGTGTCGCAAGGAAGTGAACTCTCTGTGGAGAAAGTCAAGAACATGTTGAAGAAGGAGCTATCCTTGTAATGGAAAAAGAAAATCATAACAATAATATTTTTAAGATATCATAACAATGAGAACATTGAGGATTTTTATGCTTTCTGTATTTGCCGCACTTTTATGCGGCGTAGTTTGTAACGCAAAGTCTAAGGCTGGCGGCACCATAGAGGTGGTTGTCTTCCACGGGGTTAAGCAATGCGAGACTTGCAAGGCCATCAAGAAGAACTCCGAGGAGGTGGTTGCCCAGTACTTCAAGAAGCCTGTCAAGGGGACGAAGGTGACGTATAAGGTCATCGATTTCTCCCAGGAGGCAAACAAGGCTATTGCCGAAAAGTATCAGATAGCCTGGACCTCGCTCGTCTTGATCAAGCACGATGCACAGGGCAAGGAGACCGTGAACAACCTTTCTGAGTTTGCCATCAAGAATGCCCGCACCAATACTGCGGAGTTCCGCAAGCAGTTGGTAAAGGAAATCAAGGAAATGGCAAAGTAATGAAATCCTGTATAGGATAGAAGAATACAATAGGAAATGGAAGAATTGATCAATCAGTTGATAGAGGCCAATACCATTCCGCTGTTCACAGCCTTGTTGCTTGGGGTTCTCACTTCGGTCAGCCCTTGCACCTTTACCACCAACATCATGGTGTTGGCGTTCATCGGCAAGGATGTGGAAGGAGGAAAAACCTCGTTTGTCAATGGTTTGGTGTACACCCTCGGTCGCATTGTTACCTACAGCTTGTTGGGGGCGGCTTGCATCTTTGTCATTCGGGAGGGGGCAAGCACTTTCCGTATTCAGGCGTTTGTGAGTGAGTATGGAGGTTATGTGCTGGGACCCACATTGGTGCTTTTCGGCTTGTTTCTGCTCTTTGGCGATCGGTTGCCACTCAAGAAGTTCGGCTTCCATGCCACGGAGCGCAGCAAGCGGCTCACGGGCACGTTGGGTGCCTTTGTGCTGGGCTTGCTCTTTGCCTTGGCATTTTGTCCGATAAGTGGCGTGTTCTACTTTGCGATGCTCCTGCCGATGTCGGCGGTGGAGACGGGTGGCTATCTCTTCCCTATGGTCTTTGCCGCCGGTTCCAGCGTCATCGTTGTGCTGATAGCCTGGGTCGTGAGTTTCAGTATGTCTCGGTTGGGAAAGCTCTACAACCGTGTGACGGTCTTTCAGAAACGTGCGAACTGGGTGGTGGGCGTTGCTTTTGTCGTGGCAGGCTTGTATTACTTCTGCGTGTATTACTTACATATCCTTACAACATTGGAATAATAACCTTTCAAAAAATATAGCAAGATGAAGAAAATAGAGACTCCCAAAACTCCATTCGTAGTGGCAGACCGTATTGATTATTCTGCGGGCAGCATTGTCAGTCAGCAGCTTACTTACAATGCTGCGGGCAACATTACTCTCTTTGCCTTCGATGAAGGACAGCAATTGAGCGAGCATACTGCCCCGTTTGATGCTGTAGTGGAAATCTTGGATGGCGTGGCGGAAATCCATGTGGGTGGTGAGATTTACCAGGTGAAGACTGGCGAGATGCTCATCATGCCCGCCAATGTGCCTCATGCGCTCTATGCGGAGCAGAGGTTCAAGATGATTTTGACCATGATTAAGGGCTAATTGCCTTGATGGTGTTTTGAAGGGGATTTGCTGTCATGATGGCAACAAATCCCCTTGACTTATTTCAAAAGATGGTACATTCCACCCGCCAAGGTCTTGATGACGCCTTTCATCTCCAACTGGAAGAGGAGGGCGGTGAGTCTGCCGATGGCGATGTTGGCTTGCACTGAAAGTATGTTGATCTGGAGGTCGTTGTTGCGTGAGAGGACATTGACGACAGCCTGCTCTTCTGCTGACAGGGTGGGGAAGAGACTGCGCTCGATGCCTTGTTGCTTGGCGCGCATGAGGGTAGTGTCATCCTGCCATCCCATGTCGTTCACAAAGTCTGCGGCGCAGGTGATGAGCCCGGCTCCGTTCTTGCGTATCAGGTTGTTGCAACCCTCGCTGCAGGGGTCGCCGATTCTGCCGGGGAAGGCGAAGACTTCCCTGCCGTATGCCTGGGAGATGTCGGTGGTGATGAGTCCTCCTCCCTTGGCTGCACTCTCTATGAGGATGCAGGCATCCGACATTCCCGCCACAATGCGGTTGCGGCGCACGAAATTGATTTTGTCGGCGTTCGTCTGGGTGAGGAACTCGGTGAGCAGTCCGCCTTGCCCTGTCATTCTTTGGGCGGTCTCCCGGTGGCGTGAGGGGTAGAGGTCGTCCAGTCCGTGTGCCAGCACCGCCACTGTCTCATAGCCGTTGGCAAGGGCTTGCCGGTGGGCGTTGATGTCCACGCCATAGGCGAGTCCGCTCACGATGAGTACCCGTGGCGACAGTTGCTTGAGGTCTGTGATGAACCGTCGGATCAGGTCTTCGCCGTATGGAGTGCAGTGACGTGTCCCCACGATGTTGATGACGCGTTGCTGGTTGAGGTTGGCGTTGCCCTGATAGAAGAGGACGAGGGGCGCGTCGTCGCATTCCTTGAGGCGTTGCGGATAGCGGTCGTCGTTCATGCAGAGCGGTTGTATTCCATATCTCTGGTCGTACTCCATCTCCACCTCGGCTCTCTTCCGTGCCTCGTCGGTGTTCGCCAGTGCCTCGATGAGTTTGGGCGAGGCATCGGGGAGGATGTCCTTGATGTGGTTCCTGTTCTCCAAGATGGTGGTTGCTGAACCCACCTTGCGGTAGAGTTCCAGCATTCCTGCAAGGCTGAAATAGTTCAGCCTCGTCAGCACTATCGTGTTCAGTATCTCTTGCTGGTCTGTCATTTTTCCCAATATTTAAAGTTCTTTACTCTTCTTTCCTTTTGAGGTATTCATATCCGATTCTGCATCTCAGGCATTCTTTCTTGTCGCAATACTCTTTCTTCAGTTGTATGAGGGCCTGGCTGTCGCCGGCGTTCTCGACAATCAGCCCGCACTGTTGCCACATTCTGACGATGTGGTTGTTCTCTGCCTTGAGGGTTTCGAGGTAGTCGAAGGCGCGGTCGCAAAGCAATTCCTTTCCCCTGTGTCGTCCGTAGGCGAAGAGCATGGGGATAGCTGTATTGATGAGCAGCAGGTTGAGCGAGAAGGGCGACACCCGTTTCTCGTTGCGGATGCTCTCGCTACCGAAGGTGTAGTGGGTCTCCCAGTATGGGGTGACGGAGGTTGCCAGCACCTTTTTGGTCTCTTCTATTGTGGTGGCCTCAAACAACTGCGCCAGTCCTGCTTTCCGTTGGTAATAGAGGTTGGCGAGCTGTGAGATGCGGATGTGGGGGAAGTTCTGCGGTCGGAGGCGCAGGAACCGCCATAGGCGATAGTCCATGGGCGTGAGCGAGAACTTGTGGGCGAGATAGGAGTATTCCGTAGTCAGCTTGTTGAAGTATTCGTCGCGCAGTGCGTTTTCCCGGTAACGTTCCGGGATGCTCTCCGTGGAAAGCAGTCCCGCCTGTCCCAGGAAGATGGCCTCTATCTGGAAGAGGTTGTCCCGATGGTGGTCTACGGCGTGGAGTGGGATGTTGAGCGCCCATTGCTCGAAGGCTTCGCCGTTGATGCCGAAGCCATAGTTGCGTGCCAGGGTCACGAAATAGCCGCTCTCCCAACTGTCGTTGCATTTCCTGACTCTCTGTACGATGGCATCGGTCTTCTGAGAAAGTCGTTCCGTCTGCAGGGCACTCATCCAGGAGTGGACGGTGAGGTGGGTGAGGGTGGGGATGACCTGGTAGCAGGGTGGATATTGGTCGATGCTCAGCAGTTCCCGGTAATGGCGCAACACATGAGAGGGGATGCTGAGTTGCATCTGCAGGAGAGGGGCACCTTTGGAGTTCCTTGCCTCCATGTCGATTGTCTCGCAGATGTGCAGGATGACGTTGTCGTACCGTCCGTCTTTCTCGTGTCCGTGGCGGTACCAGTCGCTTGCCTTCTCGTGGATTTCCACGTTGCCCACCCACAGCGTGCCGGAAATCTTGATTTTCGCATTGAAGAAGTCGGGACCTGCATTCCTGTTGTGTAGCCCCGGGTCGATGACTTCCACCGCCTGATGGTCGGTGGTTTCGAGTGGAGAGAGGGGAAACAGTTTGTGTTTCCATACATAGTGAAGTAGTTCTTCCATATTTGTTTTCTATATGTTTGGTCGGTGTAGTTTTCGCGCAGTTTTCGCCTGTCAGTGGATGCGTCTCTGATGGCAGTGATGTTTGCCGGAGGGTTAGCTGAGGTATTTCCCGAACGCCCTGTCGTAGTCTTCGCTGATGCCGAGCTTGCCGTCGATGAGGCACACCAGTTCCACGGTGGCCCTGAGGCACAGCTTCTCGTCACTGGCACGGAAGATGTCTTGGTGGAAGATGTAGCGCACGTTCTGCTTCTCCAGCCACAGGCGGGAGATAAACTCGTCGTCGCACTGCAGGGGTACCTTGTATTGCAGGTTCATGCGTGCCACCACGGCATCCACGCCGCGTCGGTGCATCTCGGCAAAGCTGAGGCCGCACTTCTGGAGGAAGAGATGGCGGGTATGCTCCATGTAGTGCAGGTAATTGGCGTTGTTGACGATGCCCTCGATGTCGCACTCGTAGTCGCGCACTTCCATTCTTGTCTCGAATATGTATTCCATACCGTTCTTGCTTTTTGGGGGGAAGCAGAAGTCAAGGTGCCTTGTCTTCCTTCTTTCCCGGTTAAAACTCTGTTTTAGGCACTTTGTGACCTATTTCTCTGCAAAAATACGCAAAATTTTCTATTTATTGCTATAAGAAGGATGTTTTTTCAGGAATTTTCATTATTTTTGCCGAAACGTTTGCCCGGCAAGGGCAATGGGTTTCAAATCTTTGAGTAAAAACAAAAACAAGATAAAGATGAAAATTGCTTTGATCGGCTACGGAAAGATGGGACACATGATTGAGGAAATCGCCCTGCAGCGTGGCCACGAAATCGTTTGTAAGATTGACGTGAACAACCCCGAGGACATCGACAGTCCCGAGTTCTGCTCGGCTGACGTAGCCATTGAGTTTACCAACCCCACCGCCGCCTATGGCAACTACTTGAAGGCGTTCTCCCACAACGTGAAGGTGGTCTCTGGCTCCACGGGATGGATGAAGGACCACAAGGAAGAGGTGGAGAAACTCTGCGCAGACGGCAAGCAGACCCTCTTCTGGGCTTCCAACTTCAGCATCGGCGTGGCGATTTTCTCCGCTGTCAACCGCTACCTGGCTAAGATTATGAACGGTTTCCCACAGTACAGTGTCTGCATGCAGGAAACCCATCATGTGCATAAGCTTGATGCCCCCAGCGGCACTGCCATCACCCTCGCCGAGGAAATCATCGACAACATCGACCGCAAGAAGGACTGGAAGCGCGGAGTGACCTACTGGACGGAGGACGGACACCATGACGAGGGCGACCAGGACATCAAGGACGAGGACTTGGTCATCAACTGTGTGCGCGACGGCGAGGTTCCGGGCATCCACGCTGTGATGTACGACTCCGATGCCGACATGATTACCATCGAGCACAGTGCCCACTCGCGCAAGGGATTCGCCCTCGGCGCAGTCTTGGCAGCTGAGTTCACCGCCAACCACAGCGGTTTGTTGACAACATCAGACTTATTTAAGTTTTAGACCATCATGATTGACAAGCAGAAACAAAAACTCAACATGAAGGTGCAGTGGGCGAAATTCGCCGTAGTGCTCGCCCTCTACCTCGTCTTCCTCCTGTGGGTGGAGAGTTGGCTGGGCCTCATCGTGGTGCCCTTCATCTTCGATGTATACATCACCAAGAAGATACACTGGCAGTGGTGGAAGGACTCGGAGGGTCCCGTGCGCTTCATCATGAGTTGGGTGGATGCCATCGTGTTCGCCCTCGTCGCCGTGTATTTCATCAACCTGTTCTTCTTCCAGAACTATGTGATTCCTTCTTCCTCGCTGGAGAAGAGTCTTCTTACGGGCGACTACCTCTTCGTTAGCAAGGTGAGCTATGGTCCTCGCATCCCTCAGACGCCGCTCTCCATGCCCCTTACCCAGCACACCATGCCGTTGGTCAACGTGAAGAGCTATCTCGACTGGCCCCACTGGGACTATCGCCGTGTGAAGGGCTTGGACGACGTGAAGCTCAATGACATCGTAGTGTTCAACTACCCCGCTGGCGATACCCTCGTGAATGAGGAACGTTACGCCGCCAACGACTATTATCAGATGGTCTATGCCTTCGGCGAGCAACTGCTCGAACAGAACGGACAATCCACAGATCTCCGCGGTCTCGACCCCTTGCAGCAGCGCCATTACTTCGACAAGGTCTATGCCTTGGGACGCAGTTACATCGTGAATACGCCGGCCGAGTATGGCGACATCATCAGCCGTCCCACCGACCGCCGCGAGAACTATGTGAAGCGCTGCGTGGGCTTGCCCGGACAGACCTTGCAAATCAAGAACCGCATCGTGTATCTCGACGGCAAGGCAAACAAGGAGCCCGACAATGTGCAATACACCTATAAGATGAAGCTCAAGGGCGAGTTCCCCGTAGAACTTGCCGACGAATTGGGAATCACCAACGAAGACCTCCTAATGTATAACCAGGGCGGAACCATCCCTCTCACCAAGAGAGCCTACGAAGCCCTGAAGGCGAACAAGAGCTTGGTGCAGAGCATCTCCATCAACACTGACGCTACCGTGGGCGACCTCTATCCGCTGAACGCCGTGACTGGCTGGACGCGCGACAACTACGGACCTGTGTGGATTCCGAAGAAAGGAAAGTCGATAGCCCTCACATTGAAGAACCTGCCCGTTTACGAGCGTTGCATCAAGGTGTACGAGGACAATGATCTCAAGGTGGACGGTAAGGGCAACATCTTCATCAACGGAAAGCTCGCCAAGAGCTATACCTTCAAGATGGACTATTACTGGATGATGGGTGACAACCGCCACAACTCAGCCGACTCACGCTACTGGGGCTTCGTGCCCGAAGACCATGTCGTAGGCAAGCCTATCTTCGTATGGTGGAGCCACAGCCCCGACCATCCGGGCTTCCAGGGCATCCGTTGGAACAGAATCTTCAAGTTCGTGGACGACATCAAGTAAGAGGCGAATAAAGAAAAAGATAATTTGAGAATAGCAGCCAAATTCCTCATGTCGCTGGTGCTGGCGTTGCTGGTAGCATGGGCAATCCGCACCTACGTCTTCACTGTCTTCTCGGTGCCCGCCGGCGGGCTTCCTCCCCAGTTGAAGGAGGGAAACCGAGTGATAGTGAATAGGATTGACTGCGATGTCTTTGACCGGGGAGAGGTTGTTGTCTATACCGACTCTGTAAACTGCTTTATAGGGAGAGTCGCTAAATTGCCGGGCGACACTCTCTCCCTTGACAGCTGTCGCTATGTGATTCCCACAGTGTGCTGCAAGCGTTGCGGTTGTAAGGATTGCCGTTATTACCTTGTGCGGACTGCGAATGGCGCGGAGTTGGTACATAAGCACCAAATCGTGGGAAAGGCGTATAAAATCTTTTAAAGGTAAAATGGTAAAAGGGTAAAAAGATGAAAGCACTTCTTTCTTCCACCTATTTCGGACCCGTGCAGTGGTACCAGAAGTTGAACCGTTACGATGAGTGCCTGATAGAGCGTCATGAGAGCTTTATCAAGCAGACTTATCGCAACCGCATGATGATCCCCACCACCAACGGTCCCCTCTCGCTCACTATCCCCACTAACCACGACACGTCGATGGCGATGAAGGACATCCGCATCTCCGACCATGCCAACTGGCGCCATGTCCATTGGAACGCCCTCCTTTCGGCATACGGCGAGAGTCCCTTCTTCGAGTATTACCAGGATGACATCCGTCCCTTCTACGAGAAGAAATACGAGTTTCTCTTCGACTTCAATATGGAGACGACAGAGAAGATGATAGAGCTGCTCGACATCCGCCCGAAAGTCTCAGTAACCGACGAGTATAAACATGCAACTCTCGACACCGAATACTGGGATTTCCGTGAGGCGATACGCCCCAAGAAACCCCTCCCTGACTCAGAGTTCACCCCAGCCCTTTATTATCAGGTGTATGGACAGAAATTCGGTTTCCAGCCCAACATGAGCATCCTCGACCTTCTCTTCAACGAAGGCAACGAGGCGATATTCTATTTGTAGGAGACGATTCTTGTGATATTCGTTCAGTTGTATCTCCATTCATTGAGGAGCATCATCATCACTGCATGATGACAAGTTCTCTTGGAAGGTTGATGATTTTCAACCTCTCGAACCATAGCTTGGTGGAAGAAACTTGATGACGCTTCACATGACTGTTGATGATATAGTAGTCGGCCTGGTATTCGTCCATCAAGTCGGAAAATGCAGCCTTGATGCGGGAGCATTTTTCATTGATGGCATTGTCAAGAGGGTTGACCAACCGGTTCACCGTCTCTATGATTTTATCTGAGTCTATCCTGTTCCCTATCCTTTGATAGAGTTCCAGCAATTCCTCACGATAATCCATCAGTCTCTTGAACTCAATCCCCTCGGGATGATTCAAGAAGAGCAGATAAAGAGCTTTGTGGATGGGAGACAGTTGTACCTCCTTATTATTATATTCTGGCAGCAAAAAGCGATAATCACGAGTAATGAGCAGTGGGCTGAGCGTCGCCCTGGCGGCCTCGATGCGAAGTTGTTCCAAAACGGGCACACTAATGGCTTTCAGCAAAAGGTCTGTCCTGCCCTCTGCCAAAAGTTGGTTGGAAAGCCGTTTTAATAGGACCGCTTTCTCCTCAATGGTCATATTTTGGGAATCATCTTGCATCATATTGGTTGCAAAAATACAAAAAGATTGGTAAATATCACTTCACGCATCCGAAAAATCAACTTTTGCAAGCCTTGCGTTTCTCTCTCACTTGGAAGATTTCATTTTTTTATATAACTTTGTGGCCAAATTGAAAACAAGAGAATTATGGCTAAAAATTGGACTCCATTAGATTTCGGACTGGCAGAGGATACCACCAAGAACATCATCAAGGTGATTGGTGTGGGAGGAGGCGGCTGCAACGCCGTCAAGAATATGTATGCCGAGGGTATAGTCAACGTAAGTTTTG
>CAVCCB010000040.1:0-16355 GCA_963600595.1 Subdoligranulum sp. APC924/74
CTCCCCCAGGTCTTCGCCCAGCGCACCGACCTGCAGTCGGAGGTATGGAAGCAGGACGTGACCTTCGAGAAAGGTCATCTTTATCTGGTCGAGGCAGAGAGCGGAAGCGGCAAGAGTACCTTCTGCAGCTATGTGCTCGGCTATCGTCACGACTATAGCGGCAGCGTGATGTTCGACAACGACGTTACCGCCAACTATAAGGTCTCCGACTGGGTGGAGATGCGCAAGCGCCACATCAGCCATCTCTTCCAGGAACTCCGTCTCTTCCCCGAGTTGACGGCGATGGAGAATGTGGAGATCAAGAACAAGATTACGGGTTTCAAGAGCCGTGAACAGATCTTGCGATGGTTCGACATGCTCGGCATCCCCGACAAGGTGGATGCCAAGATAGGCAGGATGTCATTCGGACAGCAGCAGCGTGTGGCAATGATGCGCGCCCTCTGCCAGCCTTTCGACTTCATCCTTGCCGACGAGCCTATCAGTCACCTCGATGATAACAACTCGGCTATCATGGCAGACATCATGATGACGGAGGCGAAGGCGCAGGGTGCCGGTGTCATCGTTACCAGTATCGGCAAACACATGGAACTCAATTTTGAACGCACTTTTAGGCTTTAGTTGATAGTTAATAGTTAACAGTTTATAGTTTATAGCAGGATAGCTGTAGGCAGGATTGCTATAAACTAAAAACTATAAATTATAAATTATAATGAATCTCGTTTGGAAATTACTTCGTCAGCATATTAGCATCCCACAGTTTGCAGGCTTCGCCTTCGCCAACCTCTTCGGTATGCTCATCGTCCTTTTCGGTTTCCAGTTCTATCAGGACGTGCTGCCTGTCTTCACGCAGGAAGACAGTTTCATGAAGTCAGACTACCTCATCATGAGCAAGAAGATAGGCATGGGCAACACCATCAGCGGTCGCTCCAACACCTTCTCTGCCTCGGAGATGGAGGATGTCAGCGACCAGAAGTTCGTGAAGAAGGTGGGCAAGTTCACTTCCACGGAATACAAGGTGGATGCCTCGATGGGCGTGAACGGCGTGAACATCCTCAACAGCGAACTTTTCTTCGAGAGTGTGCCCGACGGCTTCGTCGATGTACCGCTCAAGGACTGGAAATATACACCCGGTTCCAAGGAGGTGCCCATCATCCTCCCGCGTACCTATATTAATATGTATAACTTCGGTTTCGCCCAGAGTCATTCCTTGCCCAAGATCAGCGATGGCTTGATGGGCATGATTGACTTCCATATCTTTATCCAGGCAGCGGGCAAGAAGGAGGATTTCAAGGGTAAGGTGATTGGCTTCTCCTCACGCCTGAACACCATCCTCGTTCCCCAGGCTTTCATGGACTGGAGCAACCATGAGTTTGCCCCCGACAGTCACAGCGACGCTACCCGTCTCATCGTGGAGGTGGGCAATCCCGGTGACGAGAACATCACCAAGTATCTTGATGACAACGGCTACGAGGTGGAGACCGACAAGCTCGATGCCGAGAAGACCACCTATTTCCTCCGCATGATGGTGACGGTGGTGATGGTCATCGGTCTCGTCATCTCCGTCCTGAGCTTCTACATCCTCATGCTCAGCATCTACCTGCTGGTACAGAAGAACTCCAGCAAGTTGGAGAACCTGCTTCTGATAGGCTACAGTCCCGGAAACGTGGCGCGGCCCTACCAGGTGCTCACCATCTCGCTCAACATCGTGGTGCTCATCATTGCCTGGGTCATCCTCTTCTTCGTCCGTGGCTACTACATGGACTTCATCGAGGCGTTGTTCCCCGCCATCGACGAGGGCACGATGCTCCCGGCTGTGGCCCTCGGCTTGGGATTGTTCCTCGTGGTGTCAGTCTTGAATGTCATTGCCATCCGCCGCAAGGTCATGAATATCTGGAAGAGAAAGGAATAATACTGATAAACCATTAAAAATCCGTGCTATTTGCTTGGCACGGATTTTTTTTTGTATAAAAATAACAGTTTTCATTTTGTTGTAACACTTATATCAGTTTTTTTTATTAATTTTGCACCCGAACAAAACGAAGGGGTAGGATAACTCCAAATTATTAATTAATCTTATAAAAAGGTATGCAGAAAAGATTGCATTTACTCATTGCTTTGCTGGCCTTTATGGTCTCTACGGCAATGGCGCAGATTACGACCTCTGGATTAAGTGGTTCTGTAACTGCAAGTGGTGAGGACGTGATTGGTGCCACGATTGAGGTCACCCACGTACCTTCAGGAACTCGTTACAACGCCGTCACCAACATCGATGGTATGTTCACCATCAATGGTATGCGTGTCGGTGGTCCCTATGAGGTCAAGATTAGCTACATTGGCTACAAGACCAAGATCGTAAAGAACATTAATCTCCAGCTTGGTGAGACTTACAACTTGAAGGAGACCCTCGATGAGGACTCACAGCAACTCGGCGAGGTTGTGGTTGTTGCCAAGGGGTCTAAGTTCAGTGTAGAGAAGACTGGTGCTTCCACCAACATCTCTAATACGCAAATCACTAACATGCCTACTGTTAGCCGCAGTATTACAGATATTACCCGTCTTTCTCCCTATGGTGGAAACGGAATGTCATTCGCCGGTGCTGACGGCCGTACAGCCAACTTCACCGTGGATGGTGCCAACTTCAACAACAACTTTGGTCTTACAGAGAAACTCCCCGGTGGCGGTAGCCCTATCTCTCTCGATGCCATCGAGGAAATGCAGGTGGTAATCTCTCCTTACGATGTTCGCCAGACCAACTTTGTGGGTGGTGGTGTGAACGCCGTTACCAAGTCGGGTACCAACACCTTCAAGGGTAGTGCCTATGTATACCACAAGAATGAGAATATGCGCGGTGACGCCATTGAGCGTGAGCAGATCAACGGTGCCCGCGAGAAGGACCAGTCCACTACTTATGGTTTCACCTTCGGTGGTCCCATCCTCAAGAACAAGCTCTTCTTCTTCGCCAACGGTGAGATGGTGAAGACTCCTACCGTTGTCAACCGCTGGCAGGGTACACAGGACGGTATTGCTGATGCCGACAACTATCTGTCACGTACTAAACTCTATGACTTGCAGAGGGTTTCTGAGTATGTGAAGAACAAGTATGGCTATGATACAGGTTCCTGGACAGACTTCCCCGCTGACGAGAGCAACTACAAGCTGCTCCTCCGTTTGGACTGGAACATCACCGACAAGCATCACTTGGCTTTGCGCTACAACTATACCAAGAACCGCTCTTGGCAGGCTCCCAACGCATCTTCAATGGACGGTGGTACACGTGCCGCAGGTTCCCGTATGTCTCAGTACTCCATGTCGTTTGCCAACTCTATGTATGCCAACGACAACCTCGTCAACTCATGGTCAGTTGACTTGAACAGCCGTTTCTCCGACAAACTGTCCAACCAGTTGCTGTTCACCTACTCCAAGTTGGATGATTCCCGTTACACCAACTCCTCTGAGTTCCCCTTCATTGATATTCTTGACGGTGGTCAGAAGGACGTTACAGGTCAGGTGGATTCTGACGGTACCAACAACTATATGGCGCTCGGTTACGAGCTCTTCACATGGAACAACGCCGTTCACAACACTGTTTGGAACATCAAGGACGACGTGACAGGTTATTTCGGAAGCCACAAGATCATCGCAGGTATCAACTTCGAGCACCAGATGGCTGACAACTCTTATATGCGTAACGGCTCCGGCTATTATCGCTATGCAAGCCTCGACGACTTCCTTGAGGAGCGTGCTCCACAGATTGTCTGCTTGACCTATGGTTACAATGGTGAGACCAATCCTACTGCCCGCGTACAGTATAACAAGGCTGGTATCTATGCACAGGATGAGTGGCAGATGAACGATAAGTTCAAGTTGACCTACGGTCTTCGCTTCGATGGTATCTTCTTCAACAACAGCGACTTGATGACCAACAACGCCATCAATGCGCTCGACTTCAACGGTCGCAGAATCGACACAGGCAAGTGGCCCGGCAACTCTCTGAGCGTTTCTCCCCGTATCGGATTCGTATATGATGTGTTTGGCAACAAGACACTGAAGTTCCGTGGCGGTACCGGTTTCTTCCAGGGCCGTCTGCCTTTGGTGTTCTTCACCAACCTGCCCACCAACTCTGGTATGGTACAGTACCAGGCTCAGCTCAATGCCAGCAAGGGTGTTGACATGGAGCAGTTTGCCGGTGGCCTCGTTTGCGACGCCAATGGCAAGCCTACTGCAGCAGCACTTCGCCAGAAGCTGATTTCCATGGGTTATCCAGAGACTATCACTCCAGAGCAGGGTACTGTTCCCTCAGCCATCTCTGCTGTTGACTCCAACTTCAAGTTGCCACAGGTATGGAAGACATCCTTGGCTCTCGATTACCAGTTCCCCGTTTCCTTCCCCTTGTCAATGACAGTGGAGGGTATCTTCAACAAGACGCTTAACGCTGCCACACTGACCGACTGGAACGTGCAGGATCCTTCCGGCTTCGTTCGTTTCAACGGTGCAGACAGCCGTCCTGTCTATCCCAGCGGTGCCACCTACACCAAGACCAGCGCCTATGTGCTTGAGAACACAAGCCGCGGCTATGGCTGGTCATTCTCCGCACAGGTGAACGCACAGCCTTGGGAGTGGTTGAACTTGATGGCTGCCTATACTCACACAGTGTCCAAGGAGGTTACCTCTCTGCCAGGTTCCAACGCTTCTTCTGTGTTGAACTATATCTCTACCGTTTACGGTCCCAACAACATCAAGCTCCACAACGGTAAGAACGTAATCCCAGACCGTATCGTTGCCTCCGCCACCATCAATGACCATTGCAACAACCACTACAGCTTCATCTACGAGACATGGCGCGGTAGCTACAACTACTCTTACATGACCGTGAATGACATCAACGGTGACGGTTACAACTATGACGCTATCTACATCCCAACTGATGACGAGGTTGCCAACAACCAGTTCCGCTTCTTCTCTGAGGATGACAAGACACGCTTCATGGACTATGTCCACAACAACAGCTATCTGAAGAACCACCAGGGTGAGTATGCCGAGGCTTACAGTCTCTACTCTCCATGGGTACACCGCATCGACTTCAGCTACAAGCATGACTTCAAGTTCAACATTGCCGGCCATACCAACATGATCCAGTTGAGCTTCGACATGAAGAACGTTCTCAACTTCTTCAATTCCAGCTGGGGTGTAGCCAAGTACCTGAACCCTGCCATCGGTTCCGAGGCGCGCATCTTGCGCTACGAGAGCACTGATGCAGAGGGCTATCCTGTGTTCTCTACTCCTCAGTCTATCAATGGCGACACCAAGACATTCGTACCTTACCACGCCATCGGTCAGTGCTGGTATGCATCAGTGGGTCTCCGTTATGTATTCTAATTAATAAAGTATAGCAATTATGAAAATTAAATATTTGTTCATCGCATTGGTCGCCGTGATTGGCTTGTTCGCAAGTTGCGACGACACCAAGGAGTTGGACCCTCTGTCTGGCATTCAGGTGTCTCAGTCTTCTTTGTCCATCCCACAGGAAGGTGGTGAGGTCAGCTTTGACGTGACTGCGGCTGCCGACTGGAAGTTTGTCACCAACAACTCCAAAGGCGTGGCTGTGGATTCTGTCCCAGCCTGGATTACCTCTTCCCATGCCGGTGGTTCTGCCGGTACCACCAAGATTACTTTCAAGGCAGATGCCACCAAGGGTGCCAACAGCAGCACCTTCAAGATTGTCAGTGGCAACCAGACTCAGTACATCCAGGTGATTCAGGGTGTCTTGAATCCTGAGCTCTCCACTTGTGCCCAGGTGATTGCCGGTGCCGACGGCGACACTTATCGTGTGCAGGGTACCCTCACCAAGCTGTCCAACACAACCTATGGCAACTGGTACATCAAGGATGAGACTGGCGAGGTGTATGTATACGGTACATTGGATGCCAGCGGTGCTGAGAAGAATTTCGCAAGTCTGGGTCTTGACGAGGGTGACCAGGTGATGATCCAGGGTCCCAAGAAGACTTACAGCGGCACTGTAGAGCTGGTCAACGTGACTGTGTTGTCTTATAAGAAGTCAGTATTGAAAATCGACTCCATCAGCGACTCTAATGTCCTGAAGGAAGGCGGTGAGTTCAAGGTTTACATCAATCTGAAGGGTGATGGTCTCAAGGTGGAGATTCCTGAAGAGGACAAGGACTGGCTGACCATGTCGGGTATCACTACAGAGAGCAATTACGCCACTGTAACCTTCAAGGCTGCACCCAATGCCGGAGGTGCCCGCGAGTCTACCATCAGCTTCACCAGTTCCAAGAACACTACAGTGTCTACTGTCACTGCCTCCATCAGCCAGGAAGGCTCCATCAAGGAGTGCACCATCGCTGAGTTCAATGCCTTCGAGGCTGGTACTGCCCAGTACCGCATCACGGGTGTCATCACCAAGGTGGCAAACACCAAGTATGGCAACTGCTACATCGCTGACGCCACTGGCGAGACTTATGTCTATGGCATGGGCAATGTGGGCGACTTCCAGGAGAAGGGACTCAAGGTGGGCGACATCGTGACGATCTCTGGTGTCAAGGATGTTCACAACGGCGAAGGCCAGATGAAGAACGCCACCATCGAGGCTGTGAAGGAGGTTACTCCTGTTACCGTGGCAGAGTTCCTCGCTCAGGAAGACAACAATGATGTTTATTACCTCCTCACGGGTAAGGTGAGCAACATTAAGAATACCACTTATGGTAACTATGATCTCGTTGACGAGACGGGTTCTGTTTATATCTACGGCACGCTTGCCGGTTGGGGTGGCGCTGGCGGACAGTTTGAGTCGCTCGGCATCGATGAGGGCTCAGAGATTGCCATCATCACCATCAAGACATCTTACAAGGATGTTGCCCAGGGCAAGAACGCCGTGGTATTCCACGAGAAGGATTAATTCCTACTATATATAGAAAAAGATGCAGCTTTCAAGCAATATTGAAAGTTGCATCTTTTTTTATATCTTCTACAGGAATAAATCCCTCTTCGGCATTCCCCCCATATATTTCTTCCTCAGTTTCTCGAAGAAAGCCATGGTGTCGTTGCTGAAGCCGTGGCCTTTCCAGGTGGACGTGTTGGTGACGAGGATCCAGCACTCGCCGTCGGGATATTTCAGGATGAGGGCGGAGGTGCCGGCGAGCGAGCCGGTGCGAATCCAGGGACGGTTGCTGTTCTGTGGCGTGTAGTTCCAGCCGAGCGAGTAATGATGGTCGGGCTGCTCCGTGGTCATCAGTTTCACGCTTTGCGGGGAGAGGATGTCCTTCACCTGGGGCATTCCGTCGATGCTGGCGATGAAGCGGGCAAGTTCTGCCGTCGAGCCACACCAGGCACCGGCTCCCGAGAGACGCGGAAGGTCGGTGTCGCCATAGCATTTCTCCACCATTCTTCCACTGTTGTTGTATTCGTATACGGGAGTGCTCCCCTGGTGCATATAGTAGTGGGTCTCGTTGGGACGGCGGTCCTTCAGATAGGTGCCGGCGATGTGCATGTCGAAGCAGCCGGCAGGGTGGAGCACGTATTTCTGCATGAAGTCCTCATACTTCATGCCGCTCTTCTTCTCGATGACCATGGAGAGGATCATGTAGCCGAGGTTGCTGTAGCACCTGCCTTCACCCGGTGTATAGCCCAGGTGGCGCTTCAGGAGAATCTTCAGGAGCGTCTTGTGGTCGGGAGCCTGGGTGAGGCGGTTCTGCATCATGATGTAGCGGGTGTTCGACACGGGGTCGCCGGCATAGTTGTTGAAGCCGCCCTGGTGCCTGAGCAGCTGCTCCACGGTGATGGCATAGTAGCGCTGGTCCTTGATGCTGTTGTTATAGACAGTGTCGCGGAGGATGCCTTTCGGTCCGAATACCTTCTCGTTGAGCTGCAACTTCTTCATCTCGCGCAGTTTCATGATGCCCACGGCAGTGATGAGCTTCGACACGGAGGCGAAGCGCATCAGCATGTTGGGTTCCATCTTGACGCCCCCTTCCTTATCTGCCCAACCGAATCCGCGGGCGTAGAGCAGGGAGTCGTTGCGGGTGATGGCGAGCTGTGCACCGTTGATTTCCCATCTTTTGAGGTATCGCTCCACCACGGAGTCCATCTCGCGGTATTCCTGCCCGTCGGTGAGCCGGTTGGTGACGGAGTCGTTGAGGTGTATCTTGGGCAGGGTGTCCTCCTTCTCCTTGTCGGAAGATGATGTGCAGCGCTTCACGCAGCTGTGGGTAGTCCAGGTGATGGTGCCCACGAGTATGAGACAGAGTGTTGCCACTCTTTTCTTTCTAAGTCTTCTTGCCATTTCCTTGTGATTCTTTCCTTAACATTCATATTTCTTATGGAACACGAGCAGACATACGGCTCCGGCTACTCCTAAGGGCACGCCCACGAGGGCAGGGTAGGCGTATGACAGTCCCATGCTCACGGGGATGCCGCCCAGGGAGGCTCCGATGGCGTTGCCTAAGTTGAACGCCGCCTGCACACAGCATCCGCCCAGCATCTCACCGCCCTTGGAGTGCTTGAGGATGAGGAACTGCTGGGGCGAGCTGACACCGAAGAGGCATCCGCATATCACGAACATCAGCAATGCGGAAAGCCAACCGATGTGTGACGTGAAGAAGATGACCAGCAGTGCCGTGGCTGCGACGAACTGCAGGGTGCAGGCTATCTTGCCCGGCTTGAAACGGTCGGAAAGGAAACCGCTGGTCAGGTTGCCCAATACCATGCCCAGGCCGGCCACCACCATCAGGACGGAGATGCTCGATGCCGAGAAACCGCCGTCGTGTTGCAGGAGGGGCGAGATGTAGCTGTACCAGCACAGCACGCCGCCGTTGCCGAGCATTGTCGCCGCCAGGATGAGCCAGGGGTCGGGATTCTTCAGGAAGCGGAACTGTGCCTTCATGCCGTTGTTGGGCAGAGGGTCTACGTCGGGCACCCACCGCTTGATGCAATACAGGGTGAGTAATGCCAGGAAGATGGAGATGATGAAGGGCACTCGCCAGGAGTAATGATGGCTCAGGTAGGTGCCAGTGGGCACGCCCATCAGGTTGGCTACGGTCATGCCTGCGCACATCAGCGATACGGCACTCGTTCCCTTGCCTTCCCTCGCCAGTTTCACCGCCACGATGCTTCCCACGCCGAAGTAGGCGCCATGGGGCAGTCCGCTGATGAAGCGGGCGCAGAGCAACAGCCAGTAGGAGGGGGCGATGCTTGCCAGGAGCGTTCCGAGGGTCATCACGGTGGTGAGAAACATCAGGATGTTCTTGGGGCGGTATTTGTGCATCACTACCAACGAGAATGCACCGACGCATACGCCGATGGCATAGGTCGAGATGAGATGGCCTGCCAGGGGGATGCTCACCTTCATGTCGTTGGCTACATCCACGAGGATGCCCTCCATGATGAACTCTGCCATGCCCAAGGTGAATGTGCCCAATGCAAGCGAGAAAAGACTTTTCTTCATTTTCTTATTATCCTATCCTTATTTATTGATGATGAGGTATGTTTACTGATGATTTGGATATGCAAAGTTACATTATTTTTCAGTACTTGGAGTTATCGTTCTCTTACTTTTAACGTATATTAGTATACGCCCTGCCGATAGTTTGCGTGATTTGCTGTAACTTTGCAAGCGGATATGAAAAAAATACTCAGATCATCACTATATGTGGCATCGATGCTGCTCCTGGCATTGGCACCCGATGCCTGGCTCTGGCACTTGGGAGTGGGGGAGTGGCCGCTGCCGCTCGCTGTCCTCTGGTGGGTGCCCACTGCCCTGCTGCTCCTGGCGGAGCTGGGCTTGCAGTTGGGATTGTTCCACAAGACTTCCGTCCGTGTGCTTTTCTCCATGTTGCTTTTCTCGGTGATTCCCAAGGTCGTGTTCATCCTCTTCAGCTTCCTTTGCCCCTGGTGGGTGGCATTGGTGCCAGCTTTGGGTATTATGGCATGGTTCCTCTTCGGCTTCGTGGAGGGATGGAGGCGCCTGGAGGTGAAGAACATCACGTTCAGGTCGCCCGACCTTCCGCCCTACTTCGACGGCTACCGGCTTTTGCATTTCAGCGACTTCCACCTCGGCACTTTCCCCAAGGACACCGACTTCGTGAGGAAGGTGGTGGAGTGTGCCAACCGGGAGGACGCGGACATGATGGTTTTCACGGGCGACTTGGTCAACAACTCGGCTTCCGAGGCATTGCCCTATGTGGAGGTGTTGTCCCGGCTACAGGCTCCCGACGGTGTGTTTTCCGTATGGGGCAACCACGACTATTGCGAGTATGGCAACAACCACAGCATCGGTGCCTTGAAGCGCAACCGCAGGGTCTTGTTTGATGCGCAGCGCAGGATGGGGTGGACGCAGCTCATGAACGAGCACCACACCGTCTCCCACGGCATGGCTTCCATCGAGATTATCGGTGTGGAGAATGCCGGACAGCCGCCTTTCTCCAACCGCAGCAACCTGAGAAAGGCGATGAAGGGTGTGGCGCATGATAGCTTCAAGATTCTCCTGACCCACGACCCCCACCACTGGCGCAAGGAGGCGTTGGGCAAGGGCATCCAGCTGACCCTTTCCGGCCATACCCATGCCGGACAGATCCGCATCGGTTCCCTCACGCCGGCACGCATGGCTTTCAAGGAGTGGGGCGGTGTCTATCGCAGGGGTGCGCAGATGCTCTATGTGTCGGCAGGTCTCGGCGGATCCTTTCCTTTCCGTCTCGGTGCGTGGCCTGAGATGACGGTCATTACCCTCAAGAGAGACAACGGCTGATGCAAGGTATGTTTTGTAAACTACTTTTAAAATAACCTCACCTTTCGTTAAAGGATATTTAAAAAGGGGCTTTTTGGATGGCTTTGGCGAAAAAAAGTTCGCAAAATGTTTGGTGGTTCAAATATAATTTGTACCTTTGCATCAGTTTTCGCATATATTTGGGCAAATGGGGGTAGTCGAGAGATTGTACCCCATTTGTTTTTTTATATTTATGAGTTATGAAGATACTTCCAGAAGAACAATACAAATTCGTAAAACTTACTTTACCGGACGGTGGCAAGGCTGAGGGTCATGCCGTGTTGCTCCATGCCTGTTGTGCGCCCTGTTCCGCCGCCATCGTGGAATGTATGCTCCGCAATGGCATGCGTCCCACCGTGTTTTTTTCCAATTCCAACATCTATCCCCTGCAGGAGTATGAGGTGCGCAAGCAGGAACTGATCCGTTTCCTGGAGGCGCAGGACGTGCCCTATGTGGAGGATGAGTACGACCATGCCGACTGGCGCCGTGCCGTGACGGGACTGGAGGACGAGCCTGAGCGGGGAAGCCGCTGTTCCGTGTGCTTCCAGTATCGCCTGCGCCGTGCAGCCCTTTATGCCCGGGCGCATGGCTTCCGTCTCCTCACCACGACCCTTGCCTCTTCCCGTTGGAAGAACATCCGCCAGATAGACATGGCGGGCCATGTGGCTGTAGCTGACTGTCCCGACGTGGAGTGGTGGGAGCAGAACTGGCGCAAGGGAGGGCTGCAGACGAGAAGAGGCGAATTGCTTCGCCTCAACTCCTTCTATAATCAATTGTATTGCGGTTGCGAGTTCAGCCTCGCGGCACGGCCCAAGGAATAGGTCGTGCCTTGTTGTTTTCAGAACGGGAACAGCAGGGGCAGAACAAACGTCATCACCACGCCGATGATGACCTGAAGGGGCAATCCCACCTTCACATAGTCCATGAACGTATACTGGCCTGCCTTCATCACCAGCGCGTTGGGAGGCGTGGAGAAGGGGGAGGCGAAGCACATGCTGGCTCCCAGGGTCACCGCGAAGAGGAACGAGTAGGGACTCACGCCCACCTGTTGGGCTGCCACCAGGGCGATGGGTGCCATCAATACCGCCGTGGCGGTGTTGCTGATGAACATGGTGAGCAGAGAGGTGGTGAAGTAGATGCCCGCCAAGAGTGCCGTGGGACCCATGCTGCCGAGGCTCGACACCAGCGTGCTTGACACCATCTCCGACACGCCCGTCTTCTCCAGTGCCGTCGACATCGGCATCATCGCCGCTATCAGCACGATACTCTCCCAGTTGATGGTCTTGTAAGCCGCCTCCACGTTGCGGAAGCAACCGGTGAAGACCGTCAGCAGTCCGGCGATGATGACTGCCGTGACGGGTGCCACGGGGATGAAGTCGAACACCATCAGCACCACCATCAGCAGCATGATGGCGGCTGCCGTGGGCGCCTTGTAGTCGAGCAGCACCTTGGCGGCAGACTGCTCGGGATGGCCCAATACCACCCAGTTGTCGTTGTCGCTGTTCAGCTGGCTCAGGTTCTTCCAGGTGCTCTGCACCAGGAGCACGTCGCCCTTGTGGAGCTTGCGCTCGATGATTTCCTCGGTGATGTATTCGCTCTCGCGCTTGATTCCCAGCACATTGATGCCGAAGCGGTTGCGCAGCTTCAGCTCCTTGATGCGCAGTCCCACCAGTTGCGAGGTGGGCATCACCACGATTTCTGCAAGACCGATGTCGTAGAAGTTGATGGGCACGTCTTTGGTCTTCCTGAGCCCGTAGTCATTGGCAAGCCTCTTCATGTTCTCCTCGCTTCCCATGAGGTAGAGGATGTCCTGTCCCTGTATCACGCTGGTGCTCCAGGGCATGTGCTGGTTCACGTCCTTCATCAGTCCCAGTCTCGACTTCTTCTCGTTTCTGATTTCGATGATGGAGATGCCGTAGCGTTTCTGCACGTCCAGGTCCTTGAGGCTGGCGCCCACCATGCTGCTCTTGTGGGGCACGATGAAGCGGTGCAGGGTGTCGAGCAACTGGTATTCCTTCACCAGGTCGGTGGGTGTCTTGTCTTTCTTCTTTTTCTTACCCGCTCCGTTCTTGTTGAGGAACAGGCGGCTGAGGGGCATCAGCACCACGATGCCGATGGCGATGCAGATGATGCCCACGGGGAAGAAGGAGAAGAAGGCGAGCTTCTCATAGCCGGCATCGGTGAGCACCTCGTCGATGACGAGGTTGGGCGGCGTTCCGATGAGGGTGAGCATACCGCCGAGGCTTCCGGCGAAGGCGAGGGGCATGAGGAAGCGCGATGACTGCATTCCCGAGGCGTTGGCGATGCTGATGATGATGGGCATCATCAGTGCCACGGTGCCGGTGTTGCTGACGAAGGCTCCGATGAACGAGGTCACGAGCATCACCAGCAGGAAGGTGGCGGTCTCGTTGCCGTGCGACAGTGCCATGAGCTTGTTGCCGGTCAGCTTGGCGAGTCCTGTCTGCATGATGGCTCCGCCCACCACGAAGAGTCCTATCATCATGATGACGATGGGGGAGGAGAAGCCCGAGAGCGCCTCCGCAGGGGTGAGGATGCCGAAGATGAGTAATGATGCCAAGGCGGTCAGTGCCACGATGTCTGCCCTGACCTTGCCCCAGATGAACATGGCAACGGTGAGAAACAGGATGATGAGAGTGATTGTCATGTCTTTTGAGATTTTGAGTGAGGGGGCAGGGAAAATGGCTCCCTGACCCCGTGTGTGATATTGTTTTTATGAGAGTCCGGTGATCTCGCCGTTCACCACGTCGATGCGCTCGGCTTGCGGTGACTTGGGCAGACCGGGCATTCGCATGATGGGACCTGCGATGACCACGATCATCTCTGCGCCCATGTTGAGGGTGATGTCCCTGACGTGCAGCTCGTAGCCGTCGGTGGGACCCACTGCCTTGGCGTCGGTGGAGAAGCTGTACTGTGTCTTGGCGATGCAGATGGGGAACTTCTCTGCGCCCAGTTTCTTGATTTCCTCAATCATGGCCTTGGCAGAGTCGCTCAGGGTAACGGAGCCTGCGCCGTAGAGGTTGAATGCCACATCTTCTATCTTCTTCTCCACGGGCTCGTCGTCGCTGTAGGCGTAGTAGAGCGGTGCTGACGGATGCTCGTCGATGGTCTTCACCACCAGTTCCGCCAGTTCCACGGCTCCCTTGCCGCCCTCGGCGAAGGCACTGTTCACGGCGAATCCGCAGCCCATCTCCTCGCAGTGCTGGCGCAGCACCCCGATCTCTTCGTCGGTGTCGGTGGCGAACTTGTTGAAGGCGATCACCACGGTCTGCCCGAAACTCTGCAGGTTCTTCACATGCTTGTCCAGGTTCCAGTAGCCTGCCTTCATGCCCTCCACGTTGGGCTTCTTGATGTCTTCCTGTGCCACGCCGCCGTGCAGCTTCAGTGCCTGGAGGGTCACTACGAGCACGGTGAGGTCGGGCTGCAGTCCGGTCTTGCGGCACTTGATGTCATAGAATTTCTCCGCTCCCAGGTCGGCGCCGAATCCTGCCTCTGTGATGGCATAGTCGCCGTATTCGAGTGCAGCCGCCGTAGCCATCACGGAGTTGCAGCCGTGGGCGATGTTGGCGAAGGGTCCGCAGTGTACGAAGGCGGGGGTGCCCTCGGTGGTCTGCACCAGGTTGGGCTTCAGGGCGTCGAGCAGGAGTGCCACGATGCTGCCGCCCACTCCCATGTCCTTCACGGTGAAGGGCTTGTCATCCTCTGTGATGCCCAGCAGGATGTTGTCGATGCGGCGGCGCAGGTCGTCCACGCTGGTGGCGAAGCACATGATGGCCATGATCTCGGATGCCGGGGTGATGTCGAATCCTGCCTCTGTCTCGATGCCGTTCTTGTCGCCGATGCCGGTGATGATGCGGCGCAGACCGCGGTCGTTCACGTCCATCACTCTGCGCCAGAGTATCTTCTTCAGTTTGAAGCCCTCTGCCTCGTGCTGGAAGCGGTAGTTGTCGAGCAGGGCGGCTATCATGTTGTTCGCTTCGGTGATGGCGTGGAAGTCGCCGGTGAAGTGGAGGTTGATCTTCTCCATGGGCAGCACCTGGGCATAACCGCCGCCAGCGGCACCGCCCTTCATGCCGAAGCAGGGGCCGAGGGAGGGCTCGCGGAGTGCCACCACTGCCTTCTTGCCGATCTTCTGCATACCCAGTGCCAGACCCACGCTGACGGTGGTCTTGCCGTTGCCTGCCTTGGTGGGACTGATGGCTGTCACCAGGATGAGGTGATGGCCCTGGAACTTCTGCTTGTCGATGGCATCGGTCGAGATCTTGGCGATATACTTGCCGTAGTTCTCCACCTGGTCTTCCTTGATTCCCAATTCTTCTGCCACCTCATTGATGGGGCGCAGTTTCACGGATTTAGCTATTTCAATGTCTGTCAGCATAAAATATGTATTAAAATTGATAGTGCAAAGATAATCATTTTATTCTACATTCCGCCAAGCCAAAGGATAAAAATGCATAAAGTTGTGAAATGATTTGCTGTTTTGCGAAATAAACTGTACCTTTGCCGCCAAAATGACTACTATGATGAAGAAAAAGAAACATTCGGTATTGTTTGTCTGCCTGGGTAATATCTGCCGCTCTCCCGCCGCGGAGGGCATCATGAAGGCGAAGGTGGAGGGTCGCGGACTGCAGGATGAGTTCCTGGTGGACTCCGCCGGCATCGGCAGTTGGCATGTGGGCCAGTTGCCCGACTCCCGCATGCGCCGCTGCGGTGCCGCTCACGGTTACTGTTTCGACAGTCATGCGCGCCAGTTCCGCAAGTCCGACTTCCAGGACTTCGACCACATCGTGGTGATGGACAATGACAACTACCGTGCCGTCACGTCGATGGCTGCCTCCGTGGAGGAGAAGAAGAAGGTGGTGCGCATGGCAGATTTCCTGCGCCGTCACCGTGAATACACCATCATCCCCGACCCCTATTACGGAGACGAGGGCGATTTCGAGTTGGTCATCACGCTGCTGGAGGATGCCCTTGAGGGACTGCTCGACAGCATCGTCTGAGTTTTTAGAGTGATTCATGTTTGTTTAGTTGAGTGGTTGATTCAGTTTCTGATTTCCGTTGCAAAGATAAGCATATTTTTCGGCACCGCCAAATTTCAGCGTGTGATAAGGAGCGGTTTTCGGCAGAAACACGGTCTTATCACACAAGAAATATATTTTCTCCCGCCAAGAAACATAATTCGCCCATCCCCACTTCATATTTTCATATTTTCATCTTCAAAAGCGTGACACGTGTCACGTGTCACGCTTTGCTCCGTTTTCGTCCCCTGAAGCCATGCAGTTAAGGCACACCTATCGCCGCTTTTCTGTCAATTACGGAATGATAATCCCTCAATTACGGAAATCTCCCCAGCTCTGGCATTGCGATGCGGTTCCCTTGCGCAGCGGCTACAACCGCGCCAAGGATATGCCAAAGATGGCAGAGCTTGAGGCGAAAATCAAGAAAAACATCGGTTAGGTAATAGTAAAAAAACAACTTGGTATAAAATTCATGCGGTTTGTCCAGCATGCCCTAACTGTGCACAGTCCAGCACAATATCCAGCACGCCCTAACTGTGCACAGT
>CAVCCB010000041.1:0-16196 GCA_963600595.1 Subdoligranulum sp. APC924/74
AAGGATGCCTTCCATGAGGATGGCACGCCGATGACCAAGGCGGAGAAACAATGGGAGGAAGCCGTGGCGCAAATCAGGCGTTATGCCGAGGCCCCGAGGGTTGAGGCTCTTCGCCAAGGCACCACGCTCCACAAAATCATCATGCAGTTCAAGGGATGGGAATTGGCAAGGATGGAGGAAGTATAATGTAAAATGCATGTATCATAGCTTGCGACTCTTACAAGGGTTGCCTGCCAGCAAGGAGGTGAACGAGGCTGTGGCCTTGGGAGTGAAGAACGCTTCCGCCTCCATCACTCTGGAGATGAGTGATGGAGGCGCAGCATCCAGAGTTGTGTGTGTAAAGAAAAGCCTCCATCAGAAATGCAGCCTCAGGTCTACGCCATACTGGAAGGGATTGCCACGTTGGGCGAAGTATTCTGTCGTGCCAGTGGCGGAACTGTCTATGGCGAAGGTGTTGTAACGGCTGTCTGTCAGGTTCTTACCCCAGAGACTGAGCTGGAAGATTCCGAAGTCTGCATCCACATGGGCACCCAGTATGGCATACATCTTCTGGGCGTAGCTGTTGGTATTGTTCCAGTAGGTCTTGCCCTGTGCGTTGACGTTGGCGCCGATGGTGATGGCGCGCAGTCCGCGTCCTGCGAAATAGAGATGGTAGTCGGCTGTTGCCGAGAGGGTGTGCTGTGGGACATAAGGCACATACTTGCCCTTGTAGTCCACGGCGTTCTCTCCCTCGCCATCCAGATACTCGTCGAAGACAGCACGGGTGTAGCCATAGGTGGCTGACCAGTCGAGGTTGCCGTTCAGTATTTGTCCTCTCAGTGCAGCCTCGATGCCGCAGCTGTGACTCTTGCCGGCGTTGACCATCATGCGCCCGAATCCATAATTCCCCGCCATGACGGAAAGCTGCTGGTTGCGCACTTGCATATAGAAGGCACTGAAGTCTATGTGCAAGCTGTTCTCCAGGAGGTTGAGATGGGCACCTGCCTCGTAGTTCCAGGACGTTTCGGGCTGGTAGGCGATGGTGTTGTCCACCTTCTCGTAGAACGCCTCGTCATGCGGTACTTCGTAGTCGCCACGCATGGCATTGGCGCGGTTGGCGTTCAGGTCTGACTGTAGGATGTCGCTGAACATCTGTATGTTATAGCCACCTGCCCGATAGCCTTTGCTGATGGTGGCATAGACGTTGCTCCCGGCGTTGTCTACCTTATAGGTTAAGCCAAACTTGGGTAAAAATTGGTTGTAGTCAGTCTTCGCCTCATGTTCTGCGACGGAGCGGAGGGTATAGGTGGCGTTTTGTCCCATAACGCTGGCTGTCATTGCCATGTAGGCTGCACTGTTGTAGCTTATCTTGGTGTGCATGAAGTCATACCTGAGCCCCAAGGTGGCAGTCAGTCGGGGAGTGATGTCGAAGTTGCTCTCATGATAGATGCCCAGGTTGGTCTGTGGCGTGTGGTAGGTGCCGGGTGCCATCATGTCCACGCCCAGGCTCACGCCGCCAGCCTTCTGTATGGTGGCTTCTGCCATCTTCGTGGCAGCGTCTTCCGTCATGCCCTGTGCCATCATCTTCTTGGCCATTGCCTGCACCATGGCACTGTACATCTGCTTCTGGATGGCATTGGCGATGGGGGTGGTCATGTCTTTGTCGAAGTAGACGGGACAGTCGGTCTTCAGCCATTCCTTGGAGAAGAATGTACCCACCGCCCAGTGCCAGAATCCGCCGACGGGACGGTTGCTCTTGAGCGAGAGCTCCTCGGTCACGGAGTTCTGCCATTGTCCTTGCACCAGGTGCATGTATTCTCCGGGCAGATAGTCCTGATCCATCTTCATGTGGTCGTTCATATACTGATAGCTCGTGACGGAGGCGAATTCGAAGCCTTTTCCCTTGTAGCCGATGTTCAATCCGGAGATGAGATTGTTGCGACGGTAAGTGCCCGGGAAGGTAGAGGAGGGCAGTTCCGTATCACCTGTCTCCGGATTCATCTTGCCGTAGGGGAAGCCGTTCTGGTCTACGTATTGGTAATTGGCGAGCACGTCGAGTGACCAACTCTTGCCAAACCGGGTCTTCAGGAGCATCTTGCCGCCTGCCTCGTTATATTGGTCGGCACGGTCGCCCGTGGTGGTGTTGCGGAAGAAACCTTTCTGACCGCTGTAGAAAGCGGCGAGCGACAGAGCGATATGGTCGTTGAATTTCTGGTAATGGGCTGCCTCGGCGTTGCGGTAGTAACGGCTGCCAAAGCTCAGCTTGATGTCTGTGCCAGTATACTGGAAAGGGTCACGGGAATACAGCTTGACCAGTCCGCCCTCGCTGTTCTTGCCATAGAGCGTACCCTGTGGGCCACGCAGTACGTCCATGCGGCTCAATTGGTAGTTGTGCAGGTTGAAAGCTGACTTGCTCATGACGGGAATGCCGTCCAGGTAGATGCCTACGGCAGGACTGTTGACGCGACTTCCGATGCCACGCACATACATGGCAGAGGAAAGGCGGCTGCCATAGTTGGGCATCACGAAGTTGGGAATATATTGGGAGAGGTCGCGGAGGTCATGGATCCCTAATTTCTGAATCTCGAAACTGCCGACAGACGTGCTGCTGAGGGGCTGGTTGCGGAGTCGGAAGACCTCCTTGGGCTGTGAAACGATGACTACTTCATCGATGTCGTGAACTTTGCTGCTGTCGGCAAGACTGCTTTCTGCGTGGGCTGAGATGGTTGCGCCCGCAAGAGCCGCCAGCATGATTTTCCTGTAAGACATAATTTACTGTTTGCTTTTTTCGGCTGCAAAGGTACTAATATTCTGCCTCTCCTGCAATCCTCATTTATTAGGAAATCGGGGAGGAGGCTATTTGTTCCTTCGAAGATAGCGACGGAGGGCAAACCAAAAATAAACCACCAACAGGGGGTAACCGATATAATATAAGGTGAAAATGCTGAAGACGATATAGTCGACGGCGCATACGCCCATCAATCCTCCGAGATAGAGGATAGCTTCGCCGAAGTTGAGCCGGTTCTTCACCTCATCGACGCAAGCCAGTCCCAGTATGAGTATCGCCCATACGGATGTGAGGAAGAAGCCCAGCACCCGTGGCACTTCAAAGGGATTGAGGGTGGGGTGGTAATAGAAATGCCGCCAGGTCTCCGGGGAAAAGGTCTGGATGGTGGCATAGAAGGTGGCAGACAGCGACACCATCAGCACCAGGGCGGTGGGATAGGGGGAGTCGATGTCATTGAAATGAACGAGTTTGCTGTTGTTGTGGGTAATCTTGCGAATCAGGTATGTCGCACCTATTAGGACGATGATCACCAGGAATATCAGGAGGTGGACATTACTGAATGTCAAGATGAACTGGGAGATGGGGTCGTCGGGGACAACACGCGGCAGGAGCCGTGACTCGTGTATCCAACCGAACTCATTCTCCTCAGTGGCGAGTTGCACCCACACGGAGTCTTCCTGGTCCTGAGGTATCTTTCTGATGTCTGAGACCACCAGGAGGCAATGCTTCCTTACGGGGAAGGAGTCGATGCTGAGGTGGTTGACATACTCTTCAGGCTGCTGGCGGATGAGCATCAGGGAGTCTGCGTATACCACAAAATTGTACTTGTTGGTATAGTGGTGGGTGGACGAGAAAGAGATGGAGTCGAGTTGCTTGTCGCTGTATTCCACCAGTGCCGCATGTGTGGTGGGTGTGTGCCGATGGTAGCAGCCTGTCAGTAGAAAGAGCACACCCGCCATCAGCAAGTGGAAGGATGCTTGCCGAATACATTTGTGGATGGTGTTCTTTCTTCTCATTTTTTCTTGTCGATAGAGTTTTATACCTTGCCTTTCAGAAGCTCCCTTGCATTGGCAAGGGCTGCTTCGGTGATGTCACTGCCGCTCAGCATCTGGGCGATTTCCTGTACCCTTTCCTCTGCCGACAGCTCTTTCAGGTGGGAGAGGGTGCCGTTGGGGGTCTCCTCTTTTGACACCTTGTAATGGTGGCTGCCCAGGGCGGCAATCTGTGGAAGGTGGGTGATGGAGATGACCTGTCGCTCAAGGTTGCCCATCTCTTCCATGATGTTTGCCATCTTCTCGGCAGTCTTTCCGCTTACGCCAGTGTCGATTTCGTCGAAGATGATGGTGGGCAATTTGACTGCACCGCTGATCATCGCCTTCAGGGAAAGCATGACACGGGCTATCTCACCGCCTGACGCCACCTGGCTGACGGGTTGCAGAAGGGTGCTCTTGTTGGCACTGAAGAGGAAACTCACCTTGTCTGCGCCGTCTGCCGACAGGGGCTTCTCTGCAAAGCTGATTTCAAATCTCACGTTGGGGATGCCAAGGGGAATGAGCCGTTGCTTCATCTCTGTCTCGATTTTCTTGGCGGCTTTCTTGCGGGTTTCCGTGAGGGTGGCTGCCTCCTTCTTTGTCTTCTCCAGGAGTTCTTCCACCTGTCTTGTCAATACCTCCACGTCTTCGTCGCTGTTGTCGATATGGGATAGTTGCTCTTTCAGTTGGTCCTGATGCTCCAGAAGCGCTGCCACACTCTCCACATGGAATTTCTGTTGCAGGCGGTAGATGGTGTCCAGACGGCTGTTGATGTCATCCAGGCGGTTGGGGTCGAAGTCTACGCTGTCCACCTGCGAACTGATTTCCTGTGCGATGTCCTTCAGTTCGATGTAACAACTGTCCATCCTCTCGGTCAGTTCCGCTACCTCGGGATAGACATCCTTGATGTCGGCGAGTTGCTGCCCGGTAGACTTCAACATTTCCAACACGCTTCCTTCTTCTCCCGACAGCGCATTGTCTGCGTTGTAGAGGGCTGTCTTGATTTCCTCGGAGTGGCTCAAGGTCTCAGCCTCCTGCTCCAGTTCCTCCTGTTCGTTGGCTTGCAGGTGGGCATCGTCCAGTTCCTTGTACTGGAATCGCAGGAAGTCCTCGTTCTCTTTGCTCTTGGCGATTTCCTCCTTCAGGTGCAGCAGTTGTTCGTTGGCTTTCCTGTACTCGCGGAAAAGACCTTGGTAGGTGGTGCGCTGCTTGTCATCCTGTGCGATGATGTCAACAACGTTCAGTTGGAAGTCCTCCTTTTGCAGGAGTAGGTTCTGGTGCTGGGAGTGGATGTCCACCAACTGCTCTCCGAGTTCTCTCATCCGGGTGAGCGATACGGGGGTGTCGTTGATGAAGGCACGGCTCTTGCCAGCCGCCGTCAGTTCCCTGCGGATGATTGTGTCGGCTGGGTCATAGTCGATGTCGTAGTCAGTGAAGAACTGCTCCATATTGTACCTCGACAGGTCGAAGTGTGCCTCTATGACGCAACGGTCCTTGCCAGCCTTGATTGCCTTGGAGTCGGCCCGGTTGCCGAGCAGGAGACCAATGGCGCCGAGGATGATACTCTTTCCAGCTCCCGTCTCTCCCGTGATAACGGAGAAGCCGGGGTGCAGCTGGATATTCAGTTCGTCGATGAGCGTGAAGTTCTTGATGTAAAGTTGTTTGAGCATAGTCCTTTCTTTTGTGTCTGAGGAAGTCAAAACAGCAGTGACAACTCGTCGATGATGTCGCATGCCACATCAGTCTTTGGCTTCTTCCCAAATTCTTTCTTGCCTTGTTCCGAGATGATAGTTATCTGGTTGTCGTCGGTTCGGAAGGTGGTACCGGGGTTGCGCGTGGAGTTCAGCACGATGAAGTCGGCGTTCTTCTTTTTCCGCTTCTTCTGTGCGTTTTCCTCCTCGTCGTTGGTCTCCAGGGCGAAAGCCACGATGCGCTGCCTGTCTTGCTTCATCTTTCCGAGTGCTGCGGCAATGTCGTTGGTAGGTACGAGGTGCAGGTTCAGGTCATCTGTCCCGCGCTTGATTTTTCTGTCGGCAATTTCTGCAGGCTTGAAGTCGGCAACGGCTGCACACAGGATGGCTGCGTCTTGGCTGGCGAAGCAGAGGGTGGCGGCGTCATACATCTCCTTGCAGCTCTCCACGTCGATGCGGTGGATGCCCTTGCTGCACGACAGGGATACGGGACCGGCTATCAGGGTGACCTCGGCTCCCCGCCTCATGCATTCCTCTGCGAGGGCAAATCCCATCTTGCCTGACGAGTAATTGCCGATGAAGCGCACGGGGTCTATTTTCTCGTAGGTGGGGCCTGCTGTAATCATGATGCGCTTGCCTTGCAGGTCTTGCTCCTGTTGTGGGGTGGACGTAGTGTCGAAATACTTGTCCAGACAGTCTACGATGGCTTCCGGCTCCTCCATTCGTCCCTTGCCCTCCAGCCCGCTGGCAAGGAAACCGCTGGCAGGCTCGATGATCTGGTTGCCATAGCCTTGCAGTGTCCTCATGTTGGCTTGGGTGGATGGGTGCTTGTACATGTCCAGGTCCATGGCGGGGGCGATGAACACGGGAGCCTTCATTGACAGGTAGGTGGTGATCAGCATGTTGTCGGCGATGCCATTTGCCATCTTTCCCATGGTTGCTGCGGTGCAGGGAGCGATGAGCATGGCGTCAGCCCACAAGCCCAGGTCAACGTGTGAGTTCCATGTCCCGTCGCGTTGGGAGAAGAACTCGCTCACCACGGGCTTGTGGGTGAGGGCGGAAAGTGTGATGGGGGTGATGAACTCCTTGCCTGAAGGCGTGATGACCACCTGTACCTCGGCTCCTCGCTTGATGAGGCCCCGTATGATGAGACACGACTTGTAGGCTGCGATGGAGCCAGTGATGCCCAATACGATTTTCTTTCCTTTCAGCATCTTATTTTCCTATTTTCTTGTTGAACTCGCGAAGGCGGATGCGGGTGAGTACCTGTTTGGTGTTGTTGGTGAACTCACTGCCCAGCATCCAGGTGTAATAGCCCGGGTCCTTGTGCAGGATTTCTGCCACATCCCAGCCCTTGTACTTGCCGAAGTTGAATACCTCGTGCTTGCGTGGATTTCCGTTCTCGTCGGTGAGTGTATTGCCCTGGGCATCTTTCATCTCCTGCCATACGATGCGGCCGGCGAAGTCTACGTTGTCATTTTTCTTGGAGAATTCTGCAAGCTCGTCCATATCGTTGTTGAGTACGCGGTCGGGCTCTTCCTGTACGCCGGGGGCATATTTGTCAAGCTCGCCCATGAGTACGCGGTAAGTCGCCTCGGTGTCTTGGTCGGCACGGTGGGCCTCGAAGTCTTCCTCCATCTTCCTGCCGCAGTAGAACTTATAGGCGGCGGCGAGGTTGCGTCGCTCCATCTTCATGAAGATGGTCTGTGCGTCGATGAGACGGCACTTGGAAAAATTGAAGTCGATGCCGGCGCGAAGAAACTCTTCTGCGAGCATGGGAACATCGAAATGGTTGGAGTTGTAGCCTGCGAAGTCGCAACCCTGGAATTTCTTTTCGAGGGTGGTTGCCAACTGCTTGAAGGTGGGCGCATCCTTGACATCGTCGTCGCTGATGCCCGTCAACTGCACCACCTCGGCGGGGATGGGCTTGCCAGGGTTGATGTAAAAGTTTTCGCGCTCTTCGGTTCCGTCGGGGTTCACCTTGATGTAAGACATCTGGATGATACGGTCGTTTACCATATCGAGTCCGGTAGTCTCCAAGTCGAAGACTATCAATGGTTTGGTAAGATTCAGTTTCATGTTTTTTTCTTTTCCTTTCTCTATATTTTTATCAGTCGTTAAGTAGCATGGGCATAATCAGCATCAGAATGTCCTCGTTCTCTGTCTCCTCTGCAGGAATGAAGATGCCGGCGCGGCTGGGGTCTGCCAGTTGGATGATGACATTGTCGCAGCTGAGGTTGGTGAGGATCTCTATCAAGCTGCTGCCCTTGAACCCGATGTCCATGGGATTGCCGGAGAATTCACAGGGGAGCTGCTCCTTAGCCGATGTGGCGAAGTCGATGTCTTCGGACGAAATCTCAATGCGTCCGCTTTCCAGATGGAAGCGGATGAGCTGGCTGCTCTCGCTGGCGAAAGGCAATACGCGACGGATGGTGCTGAGGAGCGCCTTGCGGTCGACGGTTGCCTGGCAGGGGTTGTTGGTGGGGATTACCGAATTGTAGTTGGGGTAGCGGGTGTCGAGCAGACGACAGTTGATGACGGTGTCGCCGAAGGTAAGTTCTGCATTGCGGCTGTCGAACTTCACGGTCACGTCTTCGTCATCTTTTGAAAGTATGTTCTTCAGGAGTGTGGCGGGCTTCTTGGGGAAATTGAAGGCTGCCGGCTCCTCACTCTTGATGGAGAACACCTTGTTGCGCACCAACTTGTGTCCGTCACTTGCCACGATGCAGAGGCAGTCGGGCTTGAAGTCGAAGTACACGCCGTTCATCACGGGGCGCAGCTCGTCGTTGCCAGTGGCGAAGATGGTGCGTGTGAGGGTGTCTACCATGATGCTCGCGGCGATGTCAACGGATGTGACGGCATCGTTCATGCCTTGTGTACGAGGGTACTCCTCCGCACTTTGGCCAGTGAAGTTATAGAGACCGTTCTGGTAGACGATCTTGATGGCAAAGGTGTCGGTGTCGATATCGAAGCTGAGGGGTTGCTCGGGCAGTTCCTTGAGGGCATCGAGGATTACGCGGTTGGGGATGCAGAACTCGCATTCGCCCTCGTTGTCGGTGAGTGCGAGGGTTGTCTGGATGACATTCTCGCTGTCACTGGCGGTGATGTGCATCTTTCCGTCGGCAACTTCAAAAAGGAAGCAATCGAGTATGGGCAGGGAGTTTCTGCTGTTGATTACCTTTGAAAGCATGTTGAGCTTGCTGCTCAATGCTGAACTGGACAATGTAAATCTCATGCGTATTTTTATTTAAATTTTGTTCTTTTCCATATCATTCCTGTGCCTGTGGCACTTTTATGACTACAAAAATACAAAAAAAAACGATGATGCGCAAAAAAAATGCGGAAATGTTTTAGAATTAGAAGATTTTTTTGTAATTTCGCAATCTATTAAGGAAAACTTTATTATTAAATATATGGAATTACAAGGAAAGGTTATTGCGGTGCTTAACCCAAGGGAGGGCACTTCAAAAGCGGGCAATCCATGGAAAGCCCAAGAGTATGTTATCGAAACATTGGAGCAGTATTCTAAGAAAATGTGTTTTGAGGTGTTTGGTGCTGAGCGCATCGCTCAGTATGAACCTTTGCTTCAATTAGGTAACAATGTAAAGGTGTCTTTCGATATAGATGCCCGTCAATGGAATGATCGCTGGTTCAATTCAATTCGTGCATGGAATGTGACTCAGGCTGACGATTCAATGATGCAGCCTGGTGCCGCTCCATTCCCGCCTGCTCCTGGCGTGGCTCCTGCTCCCGCAGCTGCTCCTGCCGGTGGTGCGACAGCTCCGTTCCCTCCAGCTCCTGCTGCTGATGCCGCTGCTGGCGAGGGCAGTGCAGACGACCTGCCCTTCTAAGCGATAATCCGCAAGAAAACAAGAAAGTCGCATTTCTCAAAGTGTATTGAAAAATGCGACTTTCTTTTTGTCTTTATACGTGTCTTTTCAAAATCCGGCGCTTTATGCGTCTCTTCTCCTTGCCTCGAAGAAATGTCGTGATGCAAGGAAGAACAATGTTACTCCGAGGGCGTTCTCTATCGCCACCATCCAGAAAGTGGCCACATAGTCGAAGTGTTCCGCCACGATTCCTCCCAACAGACAACCGATTCCGAAGCCCAGGTCCCAGCCCGTGAGGATGCTGCTGTTGGCGGTGCCCCGTTGGTCGTGCCGGGCCACGTTGATGAACATATTGAGAAATGCCGGATAGAGGTGCCCGTTGCCCAGTCCGATGAGTGCTGCAGAAAGGTAGTATGCCACGGGGTGGGGGATGGCCACGAAGATGATGAATCCCACCAGGGAGAGTAGCATTCCCTCTGCCGCGTTCTTTGTCAACTTGCCTTGCCTCAGTGCCTTGCGCCCTTGTAGACGCGAGGTGAGAAGGCCGATGGAGAGGATGGCGAAATAGGTGCCAGTCCCGCCCGTGATGCCCAATGTCTCCTTGCTGTAGATGGCGAGGTAGTTGCTCAGCACGCCCCAGCAGAAGCCAAACATGGCAATGTTGATAGCCAACAGCCAAGCCCGGGTCAGGAAGAAGCGGTCGAAGGAAAGTTTCTCCTTGTTCTTGACGATTTCTTTCTCGGGCAATTTGACCGTTCCGGCGATGATGACGGAAGCCATAGCCACGGCGAGGGCTATCCAGAACAGCGACATGTAGTTGCCGAAGGCGTTGTGCAGATAGATGCCCACGGAGGGAGCCACCGCCATCGCCAGGTTGTTGCTCATGCCGTAGAGTCCGATGCCCTCGTTGCGCCTGCTGGCAGGCAGCACGTCAATGGCACAGGTGCTGTTGGCGACGGTCACTGCCCCGAAAGGGGCTCCATGGAGGGTGCGGCAGATGGCAAACATCAGGATGGTGCCTGCCGCGATGTAGCCGGCGAAGCAGATGAAGAAGGCGGAGAGGCAAACCATCAGCACTTTCTTGCGCGAAAAACTGTCCACTACATAGCCGCTGAAGGGACGGATGACGAGTGCTGCCACTGTGTATCCGCTCAACACGATGCCGATGACATCCTTCGTCGCCCCGAAGCTCTCGCTCAGGTAGAGCGGAAGCAGTGGGGTGAGGAGATAGAATGCGAAATACAGCATGAAGTTGGTCAGCATCACCTTGATGTAGTTGGCGTTCCAGAGTTTCTCTCTTGTTTGCGTTGTCATACTCTTGGTACTACTTGTTTTCCTCCAGCCAGGCATCTATGATGCGCCGTGCGATGGACAGTTTCTCGGGGATGGTAGGCAGGTTGTCCTTGGTGAACCATTTGCCGCGGGAGAGTTCTTCCTTCTGCAGGTGGATCTCTCCGTCCACATAGTCGGCGGTGAAGCCTACCATGAGTCCGCTGGGGTAGGGCCATGGTTGTGAGCCGAAATATTTCAGATTGGTGATGGTGAGCCCCGTCTCTTCCATCACCTCTCGGTGTACGGCTTCCTCCAGCGTCTCTCCTGTTTCCACGAATCCTGCCACGAGGCCGTAGAAATTGCTGTGGTAGTTGCGGGCATGGACGAGCAACACTTCATCGCCCTTGTGTATCAGCACGATGACGGCGGTGGCGAGCGACGGCCATACCGACTTGCCGCAGTTGGTGCATTTCTTGCTGATGTCGGTTGACATTTCCATCGGTGCGCCGCAAACGCCGCAGAATTTGGTGTTCTGGTCCCAGTACAGGAGTTCGTGGCATTTGCCTGCCTTGAGGTACAGGGGCTGGGAGAGCTTGTAGTAGCTCGGGCGCAGTCCGCACATCTCGTATCGGGGATGGTCGGTGATGGGCTCTGGGATACTGAAGGTCTTCACTTCCGTTCCGTCTTCCATGGGGGTGATGTTGAGCACATGTGTCCATGGCTTGAGCTCGATGGGGCATTCCTCGCTGCAAGGAACGGTATAGGTTCCGTCTTCTTGCTTTTCGAGCACGAGGTCGGTCTTGCAGAATATAAACCAGTATTTCATCGTTTTTCTACCTTATTAGTAATGGATTGTCATTTCTTTGGAAAGAGCAGCTGCATGTCGCGCTCGGCTGCTGGCTTGGTCCAGTTCTCTGGCACGAACTTCCAGTTGTTGTTGGGCTTGGCGTCCACGGTTCCCATCTTTTCTATCTCCTGCATGAGGTAGTAGCGCTGGTCGCGCTCGCTTCTCCAGACGATGCGTTTTTCCAGTTCTGCCTTGGGGATGCCGGCACCCTTGGTGAGAAGTTCACCGCCGCCGTTGCCACGGTAGCTGTTTACTGCCACGGTGTATGACTTCTTCTCGTCGAAGGGCTTGCCGTCGCTCATGCGCAGGATTTTCACTTTCTGTCCGTCGGGCTTGGTCACGTCTACCTCGTAGTCGATGCCTGCTGCGCTGTCGAAGTTGAACGAGAAGTTCTTGAAACCGAGTCGCTGCTGGTCGCCCTTGGTGTGGGCGTCGAGCAAGAGCAGATGGTCGTCGGCACTCTTCATGGTGTTCACCCACAGGTCGTAGCTCATTTCCAGATGCTTGCGTATCTCTTCGCCGGTGAGGCGCATCACATAGAGCTGGTTCTCGTACTTATAGAGGTTGAACATATCGCTGACATACACCGGTCCTTCCTTGATGACGGCATTCGACTGCAAGGGGGCGTTGAAGGCGATGTCGGCATGGGTGATCTGTAGCATCAGGTTGAGGATGAAGTCGTTGAAGGCGCAACTTCCGAAGAACGACTCACGGCTGTAGACGGTCTGCTTGAACGTGCCTATCTGCTTGCTCACATAGTCGTTGACCTCCTTCATCTGGGGCTCGAAGGTCTTGTTGAATTTCTCGTCGATGGGACATCCCGTCACGTCGGCGATCTTTCCGCTCACTTCCTTGTTCTGTACGATGTGGGCTTTCTTGCCGTTGACGTTGTGCTCGTCGAGGGTGAGTGTGATCTCTGCGTCCGCCACGCTGATGGCATTGTTGGCGGGGTCGAGGAGCACCACTTGCTTGCCTGCCTCGTTGGTGATGGTCTCGGAGCAGCGTGTGTGGTCGTGGCCGAAGAGCACCAGGTCGAAGCCTGGCACCTCTTTTGCCACCTTCAAGGAAGCGTTCTCCTCGTAGTCTGCCGTCTTGATGCCGTTATCCTTGCCGCTGTGGAAGAGGCCGATGACCACGTCGGGCTGCTCGTTCTCCTGGATATATTTCATCCATTTCTTTGCAGATGCCACCATGTCTTCGAAATGCAGTCCGCTCCACAGACTCTCGGTGAGCCAGCTGGGAATGGCGGGTGTCAGCAGTCCGAGGACGGCAATCTTCACGCCGTCGCGGTTCAGGATGATGTAGGGCTTGACGTAGGGCTTGCCGGTCTTCGTGTCGATGATGTTGGCGCCGAGCATTGGGCATTTCACCTCGCTCACCCACTTGTCATACACGGCGTGGCCTGTCTCGATGTCGTGGTTGCCGAAGGTCTCTGCGTCGTATTTCATGTAGTTGATCACGTCTGCCGCCACGTTGGTCGCCTTGGTGTTGATGTAGTTGAAATAGTAGCAGGTGGGCTGTCCCTGCAGGATGTCTCCGTTGTCGAGCAGTATGAGGTTGTCCTTGTAGGTCTGCCTGAGGGAATCCACGTAGGATGAGACGCGTGCCAGGGAGCCTGCCTTGGGCTTGCGGTTGATGAAGTCGTAGGGGAAGAAGGAGCCATGCACGTCGCTGGTTTCTATGACTCTCAGTTTTACGGTACGTTGCTGTGCCATTGCTTGTGAATTGAATGTGAGCGCCACGAGGAACGCTGCCAAAACTTGTTTCATTTCTGTCATTTTTATGATTACAGTGCAAAAGTACAAAAAAGATGTCAAACACGGCATACTTTTTGTTGGATAATTGATAAAATAATAAAATTGTTATATGGAGGATTTAGAATATGGCATTTGTTGATTATTACAAGATACTCGGTGTTGACAAGAACATTCCTCAGGATGACGTGCGCGCAGCCTACCGCAAGCGTGCCAAGCAGTTTCATCCTGACCTGCATCCCAACGACCCGAAGGCGAAGGCTAAGTTTCAGGCGTTGAACGAGGCATACGATGTGATTTCCGACCCTGACAAGCGCGCCAAGTATGACAAGTACGGCGAGCAGTGGAAGAATGCAGCGGCATACGAGCAGGCTGGCGGAGGATTCGGCGGTACTGGCGGCTTTGGCGGTGGCGCTGGGGGAGGCAATCCCTTTGAGGGGTTCGACTTCAGCAACTTCGGCTCGGGGGGCAGTGGCTTCAGCAGTTTCTTCGAGAACCTCTTCGGTGGCGGCGGTGCCCGTCGCTCTGCGAGGAGTGCCTCTTGCCGTGAGAGCGGTGAGATGCAAATGAACGTGAACATCGACATATACACGGCACTGCTGGGCGGCGATGGCATCGTGAGGCTGAACGACGGCTCCAAGATCAAGTTGAAAATCAAGCCCGAGACGCAGAACGGCACCAAGGTGCGTGTGCGCGGTAAAGGCTACGACCGGGGTGACGGAACGTTCGGCGACCTGATTATCACCTACAATGTGAAGCTGCCTACGAATCTGAGCGAGCGTCAGAAGGAACTGCTCCGCCAGATGAAAGAGGCATAGTTCTCGTTTATAATTCCCCGGTCTCTTTGATTTCTTCGCAGACAACCATCTCCGTACCTCTATAGATGACGATGAGCTTGTGAAGCTGGGTGGTCTTGACGGCGGAGGTGACTACTTCGCTCTTGGCGTAGCGGTTCACTTGTGCCTGTGCTTCTTCACGCAGTTGCTGGATGTGGGCATCCGTGTCTTTTGACTTGGCGTATTTCAGTTCTACGATGTAAGAGTGGGTCATGTCACTGTAGATGTCGAGCAATGGGCAGAGGAAGATGTCGGCATACCCCTCTTGTGTGTCCTTTTCCGAGACGGGGCGGTAGTAAGGGTTCAGACACGTCATGGCAAGGGTGAAGCCATGTACGAAGAATTCGCCTTTCTGATGGTCTCGCTGTGAAGAGTACTGGTGCAGGCAATCGGCGATGTACTGGAAGTAGGGCTCCCATGCGCCCTCGTATGCCAAGTTGCTGGATAAGTCGTTCTTGTGGCAAGAGTCATAAGAGAGTTCGTTCTCGTTATAGGTGTCCAGGAGGTAGGTATACAATTGCTCACGCACCACTTCGTTGGGGATGGTGAACTTAGTTTTCCCTTTATATGTCCCGTCAATCGTTACCATTCCGAAGTAGAACAGCAGGCTGATGAAATTGTCGGGGTTGCCGATTTGCTCGGCGGGGAAACCTACCTTGAGTGTGCCTGTGATGTAGCCTTGCTTCACGAGCTGCTGGATGATGGAGGCATCATGGGCGAATTCCTTGTCCCGGCGGATGAGCATTCGGAGCTTGTTGTAGTCGGTGCGGATGTTGTCATCGATCATGTTGTCGGGTATCTCGCAGTCGTTGTGTACATAGTTGTCTATGAAATAGAGCACCATGTTGGAGTTGTACATCGCCACTTTTCCGTATTTCCTGATGGAGAAACAGTAATTGTCGTACCAGGGTTTCATGATGTTGATCAGCTCGTCGATGGTATGGTTGTAGGCGAACTGGGTGGAGTAGTAGGTGAGCATGGCGCGCACCTCGTCCTCTGTGAACCCCGTCATCTCGTTGAACTGTGCGCTCAGTGTGTAGTTGGTACCGATGTTGAAGCCGCTCGTTAGGTCATCGAGTGTGACCGGGCTTACTCCAGTGACGAAGACGCGCGCAATCGTGGAGTCGGTGCCTGCCTTGATGGTGTCAAAGAAGGTACGCAGGTATCCTTCGCCATGGGTCCCCAGGCGATATTTGTCCTGACAGTCCGGTTCGGCAAGTATCTTGTTGGTGAAGTGGTCATACTCGTCGATGAAGAGATAGATCTTGGCTCCTGTCTTTCTACATTCGTTGTAGATGTAGTTCAGTTGCTTCACTGCCCCGTCGAGCCTGTTCATTCCTTCCTTGATTCCTTCGGGCAGATACTGGGCGTATACGTCGCAGAAATAGTTGAAGACGATGCCGCAGTGGGCGTCAAGACCTTCCTTGTAGTTGTTGGGCTCGGCATTGACGACGGCAAAGTTTAGCTTGATGACGAGGTACTTGTTGCGCTCGGGAGTCGGATTCTTCCCGATGTAGAGATTGCCGTACAATTCGTCGAAGTTTTTAGCCTCGTTGATGTCGTAGTAATGTTCGAGCATGGAGAGGGTGAGGCTCTTGCCAAAGCGGCGAGGGCGGATGTAGAAGAAGAACTTGTTGGCTCTTTCTATCTGCTCTATGAAATAGGTCTTGTCGACGTAATAGCAGTCATCCTTGATGACGGCTTCGAAGTTCATCATGCCGTAAGGAATGCGCTTGGGGTATTTTCTGTCATTGTTCTCAGTCATCGTCTTCTCCTTTCTGTGATTTGTTCGGGCAAAGTTACGCAAAAATATCCGTATCTCCAAAGAAAACAGATTGTTTTATGGCAGGAAGGGCGGAGAATTTGATAATTGTCTCTCGCGCGTACCTTATATTATACGCAAGTTGGAATCCCGAAGTTGGAAGGCTGGGAAGACGGGAGTTGGAAGTGAGTGGAAAAGAGGGTGGAAGGCGGGGAGGCGAAATGGACAATTTAAGCCCAAAAGTGTTAAAAGAACGCTGTTCTCGAACACGGCTAAAAGTTTAACTTTTGTTAGCAGTTTCTAAACTATTGATTATTAGGTTGTTGTAAAAATGTTATAAAAGGGGGCAAAAAAAAGTTCTAAAAAAAAGAACAACGTATCGAAAAAATACTTACCTTTGCAACGT
>CAVCCB010000042.1:0-16160 GCA_963600595.1 Subdoligranulum sp. APC924/74
TCCCGCAAGCGCTTGAATTGAGACAAGCACTCCTCCAGCGAAAGCGGATGCTCTCTCCAATAGGCCATGGTCTTCTGCATTTGGGCATTGACCTTCTTGTGATATTCGTTCAGTTGTATTTCCATTCATTGATGTATTTATTGGTTCCTGTCGTAACCTTGCGATCAATCTTCGCCGCAATTCGCTGGCAAATATACAAAGAATATTTCAGATAAGCAAGGATGTCATAAAAAATCCAAGCATAGGTATGTCTTGCCTACTTGTCTGGCTCCATATATCATCAACGGCTTTCTTCTTTCGGACAACTTCCATTCTTTCAGTCTGTTATATATGTCTCTTTTCATGCTCTTTACACTTTTATGAGGGAATATTGGGTGCAAAGATACATAATTATTCGACAAATAGCGACAAATCAACGGATTAATTATAATTTTATGAAAGAATACATGATTTCCACGAGCCGGGGTACAGCGTATTGGTCCAGGTCTTTCTCTGGAATCCACTTATAATCTTCAGGCAACGGGGGACGGTGATTGGTATCGAGAAGATAGAAGTCGGCAAGGAGGATGCGATGGGTGAGGACGTGTCTCACGCCACTCGCCAACGGCAGAAGAACGTCGGTGGAAGTGAGACGGAGACGGTGCCTTATCTCCATAATGGGGACGGCTACGGAACCGGAGTCAACGCTTTCGGTGCTTTCTATCAAGAAGGGTTCCCAAAGACCTTGCCAGATATCACCGGCAGGACGACGGTGAAGGGCTACATAGCCCTGGTGACGGATATAGACAAAGGAGAGGTACCGGGTCTTCACCTTCAAGGTCTTTGACTTGACAGGCAACTCGTTTACCCGTCCGCAGCGCAGAGCCTCACAAGTCTCCGCCAAGGGACAAAGGAGGCAGCGGGGTGACTGGGGAGTACATTGGGTGGCACCAAAGTCCATCATCCCTTGGTTGTAGGCTGAGGCATCGGGCGCGGGCAGGAGCGACTGTGCCAGGGTACCAAACTCTTTCTTTCCCTGCGTGGTGTCGATGGGCGTGGAGATGCCGAAATAGCGGGAAAGAACCCGGTACACGTTGCCGTCAACCACGGCGGCGGGGATGTCGAAGGCGAAGGAGGCGATGGCAGCTGCGGTGTAGTCCCCTACTCCTTTCAAGGACCTAATGTCCTTGAGAGTGTTGGGAAACCTCCCCATCTCCACAATTTGCCTGGCTGCGGCATGGAGGTTGCGGGCACGGGAGTAATAGCCCAGTCCCTGCCATAGCTTCAAGACCTCGTCCTCGCTTGCGGAAGCCAGTTGCTCCACCGTGGGAAACTCCTTCATAAACCGTTCCCAGTATTCCCATCCCTGTGCGATGCGTGTCTGCTGTAGGATGATTTCGCTCAGCCAGATGGCGTATGGATCACGAGTGTCGCGCCAAGGCAACTCCCTCCCATTCTCCCGAAACCAAGAGAGTATGACAGAAGAGAAGTGCGAGTTATTGCCCTCTTCATCTTTCCATTTTTCCATATTTCAATATTTCCATCTTTTCACTGTTCCGGGTATTGCTGATAGATGGTCAGCCCGAACTCCCCAGCCAGGGCGTAGGCATGTTCCATGATGTCGGCGAGGATATGCTCGTAGTTCACCCACGTCTTGTCCTTCACGAAGAAGTAGAACTCCATGGGCAGTCCGCACTGCGTTGCTTCCAACTGGCGCACCATCAGGGTAAGGTCAGCGTTCACCTCGGGTCGTTCACGCAGGTATTTTTCCATGTATTGCCGATATAGCTGAAGGTTAGTGGGACGTTGCAACGCCGCTTTCTCCTTGAAGTCACTCTCCTTGGCGAAGTGTTCCTTCAAGAGATGTTCCTTCAGTTCCTCACTCACCAGTCGGATGCTGCGGAAGTCGAAATACACTTTTCTCTGTACTCTCCTTCCCCCACTCTTCTGCATGCCAATCCAGTTCTGGAACGAGCCGTTCACCAGTGTGGCTGGCGAGATGGTCACGATGGTATTGTCGAAGTTGCGCACTTTCACCGTAGTGAGCGACATTTCCTCCACGATACCGTTTGCATCCACCGACTTCACCGTTATCCAGTCGCCCTTGTGGAGCATATCGTTACTGGTAAGCCGGATACCGGCAGCGAGACCCAGTATGGTATCCTTGAACACCAACATCAGTACTGCGGATGTGGCACCCAATCCTGCAAAGAGCGTCATGGGATCCTTGCCCAGTATAATGGCGACAATGACAACGCCCGCCACGAAGAGCATCAACACCCTCAGCACACCGCAGAAGGTGTGGAAGTATTGCTGGGCAGAGGAACGTCGTTTGCCCGTCTCCTCCAGTCCCTTGAAGGAGCCGATGAATACAAGTGCCGTACGCACAGAGTTGATCACGATGTAGATGCCCGTGGCTCTCTCAAGCACCACATTGAGAATGGGGTATTCGAGGTAGACGAGGGGCATGAGCGACCATATCACCACGGCGGGCACAATGTGACATGCCGAGGTGAGTACTTTGCGGTTGAGCAGCACATCATCCCACGTCACCTCCGTCTTCCCGGTAATCTTCAGGATGAGCGGTACCAATATCTTGCGGCACAGGAAATCGCTCAGGATTGCCAACAGGATAGCAGTGACGGTGAGCAGTGCATGGCTGAGCATCGTTACAGCCTCGCCTGTAACTCCCGTCCATGCTATCATCCCATTCACGAATATTCTTATTTGCTCCATCTTTCAATATTTTAATATTTTCACGGTTGACACAACAACAGGCACACCTTGTCGGCGAATTTCCTTGCATTGCTACCATGCATGATACCGTTGTTGATGATGGCAAAGCAGAGGTCGTGGCCATTGGCAGCCTTGCAAAAGCCGGCAAGGGAGATGATGCCGGTAAGGGTGCCGGTCTTCGCCTTCACGTTGCCATGAGTAAAGCCGTTCTTCATGCGTTTCTTCAATGTACCGTCCACGCCGCCGATAGGCAGCGACTGCATGAGATGTCCCTTGATATTGTCGTTGCGGTAGGCATAGCGCAGGAGCTTCACTTCCAGCTCGGCGCTCAGGTAGTTGTAGAGCGAGAGACCGGAACCGTCAGCGAGCTTATATCTGGCGGGGTCAAGTCCGATTTTGCGGATGAGTTGTCGCTCCACGCCGCGCGCGCTCTTGGCGCTGGCAGGGCGGTTGCCCGTGGAGGCGGCTATCTGGTAGTACATGCTCTCAGCATAGAGATTGTCACTCTCCTTCATCATCCGGTGCAGTATCTGGTCCATGGTATGGAAGCGTGTACAGAGCGAGAAGGCGCTTGCGGGACAGGTTTTCTCCGAAGCGCCGAAGCCGGCGTACTCGATGCCCACATCGCGCAGTTTGGCGAGGAAGCGGTCCATGAAGATGTCCTTGCGTGAGAATACCAGCGGAGAGAGTACCGGGTTGTCGTCATCCCAGCACCATCCCTCGCCCAACAGGTCTGCATCCTTCATGGAGCGGTCGGCATAGACACTACCGCGGATGGTGTCAACACCCATCTCCTTGAGGCTGTTGGCGAACGCCGCCAAGTCATCGGTATTGAATCTGGGATCCATGCCGCCCACGCAGTACACGTCACCCGTAAGCACACCGTTCTCTATCTTGCCGGTATACTTCAACTGGGTCTTGAACTGGTAGGAACCGCCCAGTTTGTCGAGGGCGGTGATGGCGGTAAGGAGTTTCATGGTGCTGGCTGGGCGCATCAGCTGGCGCTCCCGGTAGCGATAGATACAGGAATCGGTTTCCAGGTCCCACACCATCAGTCCCACCTGCGAGGTCTCGAACATATCTGTCTGCAGCAGTTTGTCAATGCCCACCTGCACCGACTCGGGCCAAGGCAGTCTAAGGGTATCTGCGGCGAGAGTGTCTATCGCGACGGAGTCCTCCGGCTCAGTATCGTCCTTTTCCTCCACCACTTCCTCGTCGTTCGTCACCCGGGCGGTGCCCGTCACGTTCTGTGCATGGGTGGGCAACACCGTCATCAGTGTCACCGCCCATCCCAAGATTATATAGGATATCTTTCTCATCACAACCAGTTTCTTCGCTAACTTACTTTTTTACCCTTAAGAGCATTTCTTTCCTAAACGCCACCACATTGTCGGGCTGCACCGCCACGATGTTCTTACATCCGTATTCTATCACCACACACTCATCCAGCCCAAAAAAAGTCCTGGCACTGCGCACATCGGTAACATCGCAGAGCGGCACGTTCCTGTTTGCAGAAAAGCGACCCTCACTGATTATGAGATAGTCCATCTCCTCATCACGGTCGATGGGTTTCACTCTGCGGAATGTGTAGGTGGTATGGAGAATGCGCTCTATCATGCCCACTATGACGATGGCTACCAGAATGCCCACCACCGCCACCTTCATCCAGAAGAAATAGCCGGCAAGGAGGGCGAAAACCACCACCCCGATACGGGCGGGGAGTGTAAAACGCTTATGAAAAGTTCTCTCTGTCATGTCTGTTTACATAAAAATCGGTGCAAAATTACAAAAAAATATAACTTTTCGTGCCAACTTTAAAGATAAATTAGTACTTTTGCAACGAATTAAGAGTTAATTCCAAAGAATTAGTGAATGGTTTACAAGTATGATTTTCTGATTATCGGCTCAGGAGTTGCCGGTATGAGTTACGCCCTGAAAGTAGCCAGAGCGCATAAAGGTAAGGTGTGCATGATCTGCAAGACCTCGCTCGACGAGGCCAACACGACGTTTGCACAAGGTGGTGTTGCTTCCGTAACCAACCTCGAGGTGGATAACTTCGACAAGCATATCCAAGACACGATGATAGCCGGTGACTACATCAGCGACTACCAGGCCGTCAAGCAAGTGGTGACCAAGGCTCCCGAACAAATCAAGGAGCTGGTGGAATGGGGTGTGAACTTCGACCGCAAGGACGACGGCGAGTTCGACCTCCACAGAGAGGGAGGACACAGCGAGTTCCGCATACTGCACCACGCCGATGACACCGGCGCAGAGATACAGCGAGGATTGATGGAAGCGGTGCGCAACAATCCCGACATCGACATCAAGGAGAACCACTTCGCCGTGGAAATCATCACACAGCACCACCTCGGTGCCCGCGTAACACGCCGCACCCCCTACATCAACTGCTACGGAGCCTATGTACTCAATCCCAAGACACAGAAGGTGGATACCTACCTGAGCAAGGTTACCGTGATGTGCACGGGCGGATGCGGAGCCGTGTATCAAACCACCACCAACCCGGTCATCGCCACTGGCGACGGCGAGGCGATGGTATATAGAGCCAAGGGTACCGTTGCCGACATGGAGTTCGTGCAGTTCCACCCCACCGCCCTCTTCCACCCTGGCGAGACCCATCCCGCCTACCTCATCACTGAGGCTATGCGCGGCTACGGAGGCATCCTCCGACTGCCCAACGGCGAGAGCTTCATGGAGAAATATGACAAACGACTGAGCCTCGCCCCGCGCGACATCGTGGCACGAGCCATAGACAAGGAGATGAAAATACACGGTCTCGACCACGTGTGCCTCGACGTGACCCACAAAGACCCCGAGGAGACCAAGCATCATTTCCCCAACATCTACGCCAAGTGCCTGAGCATCGGCATCGACATCACGAAGGATTACATCCCCGTGCGCCCTGCAGCCCACTATATGTGCGGCGGCATCAAGGTGGATCTCAACGGACAGTCGAGCATCAACCGCCTCTACGCCCTGGGCGAATGTTCCTGCACAGGATTGCATGGCGGCAACCGACTGGCAAGCAACTCGCTCATTGAGGCTGTGGTGTATGCTGAGACTGCAGCACAGCACAGTCTGGAACACGTGGACGAGTATGATTTCAATGACAAGGTGCCCGCATGGAACGACGAGGGTACACTCACCAACGAGGAGAAAGTCCTTATCACACAGAGCGTCAAGGAGGTGGGCGAATGCATGAGCAACTATGTGGGCATCGTGCGCAGCGACCTGCGTCTGAAGCGCGCTTGGGATCGCCTCGACCTCTTGTACGAGGAGACAGAGAACCTCTTCAAGCGCGTGAAGGTGAGCAAGGAACTTTGCGAGCTTCGCAATATGATCAACGTGGGCTACCTTATCACCCGTATGGCGATAGAGCGCAAGGAGAGCCGCGGTCTCCACTACACCATCGACTATCCCGTGCATGCCTACGACAAGAAGTAAAGCTACATCAATCAGGTTACGGTTACAGCTACAACCGTAACCTGTAAATATCATTAAGGTGGATTTTAGCGGAAAATCCACCCTTTTACACTTAATTCTGCGTTTTGTCCACCCTCTCTTAGGCTTTTCTTTGTAATTTTGCCAAAGAAACGAAAGAATATTAATAACAAAAACTTAAGAATAGGACTATGAACAAAAAACAGATTTTGCTTTCGGCCGTGCTCGCCACTGCCATGGCGGCGAATGCCCAAGTAAACATCAATGTGGATGCATCCAATCCGGGTGCGAAGGTTTCACCTAATTTATATGGCATCTTCTTCGAGGACATCAACCATGCTGCCGATGGCGGTCTCTATGCCGAACTGATCAGCAACCGCTCCTTCGAGGATGACGACAAGGAGATTCCCACATGGAAGGCCTCCGCTCAAGACGGTGCCAAGATCAGCACGCAGCTCATCAACAAGAACCTCCTCAACAAGGCACAAGGCAAGGCACTCCAGATTACCGTTGCCGCCACTCCCAATGCCACGGCATCTCTCGTCAACGAGGGTTTCTGGGGCATCAACGCTGTGCAGGGCAGAACCTACAAGCTCTCTTTCTGGGCAAAGGGTAACTACAAAGGCAGCTTGAAGGCTCGTCTCACCGATGCCAAGGGCGAAAAGGTATATGCAGAGGCTGCCATCAGCGGTAAGATCGGGAAGAAATGGACCAAGTATACCGCAGAGTTTACCGCCAACGCCAATGATGCCAAGGCTCAGTTTGCACTCGTTGCAGACGGCAAGGGTACCATTCAGCTCGACGTGGTGAGCCTCTTCCCTCCCACCTTCAAGAACCGTGCGAACGGCTTGCGCCCCGACCTGGCACAGCTATTATATAATATCCATCCCAAGTTTGTCCGCTTCCCCGGCGGTTGCTATGTGGAGGGGCAGGAGTCTCCCGAGAACGCCTACCACTGGGAGAAGACCATTGGTCCTATCGAGGAGCGTCCCGGACATAAGAACGTGAACTGGCGCTATCGCACAAGCGACGGCATGGGCTTCGACGAGTACCTGCAGTTGGCAGAGGATCTGAACGCCAAGCCTCTCTATGTGGTGAACGTGGGTCTGTGGCACGGCGGTATGACTCCCGTAGACAGCATCCAGCCCTGGATTGACGAGTGTTTGAACGCCCTGGAATATGCCAACGGTCCCGTTACCTCCAAGTATGGTGCGCTGCGTGCCAAGAACGGACACCCAGAACCCTACAATATCGAGTACCTGGAGATTGGAAACGAGAACAACCAGCCAGACCCTGCCCTGCAGAGCGACCACTACTACGAGCGTTTCAAGAAGTTCAAGGATGCCGTGTTGGCAAAATATCCCAAGATGCACTTGATCGGCAACGTTGTGGCATGGGGCGACGACAACCCCAAGTGGGAAACCAGCGAGAGCGTGGAGCTGATTGACGAACACTACTACCGCAACCCTGCGTGGTTTGCCGAAAACTTCAACAAGTATGACAACTACGACCGCAAGGGCAGTGAGATTTACGTGGGTGAGTATGCTGTGACACAGGGCTTCGGCAACATGGGATCGCTTGATGCGGCACTCGGCGAGGCTGTCTACATGATGGGTATCGAGAACAACAGCGACATAGTGACCATGGCATCTTACGCTCCCATCTTCGCCAACCTCAACAACCGCATGTGGGCTCCCGACATGATTCAGTATACCTCCGACAAGGTGTTCGGCACACCTTCATACTATGTGCAGAACCTCATGGCGAACAACGTGGGCACCCGTGTGCTGAAAGTGGAGCAAACCTCTCCCTACAAGTACGAACAGACCAAGGTGAAGCCCGCCACCTGCCGTGTCGGCATGGGCACTTGGGGCACACAGGCTTCCTTCCAGGACAAGGGCTATAGTGACGAGAAGGGCAATGCCCTGCCCATGACCCTGCAGGAGTTGCCCACAGACATTCGTGGCAACTGGCAAGCAAGTGCTGACGGCACCATCAGGCAGACCTCCAACGAGGAGTCTTGCATCCGCCTTAACCCTGGAGAAATCACCAGCGACGGCTATATATATAAGGTACGTGCAAAGAAGGACGCAGGCAACGAGGGCTTCCTCGTCATCTTCAACTATGTGGACAAGAACAACTACTGCTGGCTCAACCTCGGCGGTTGGAACAATACCCAGCACGGCATTGAGAGCATCGTGAACGGATCCAAGGCTCAGATAGCCACCTGCTCAGGCAACATCGAGGCTGGCAAGTGGTACGATATTGAGTTGAAGGTAGTGGGCGACAGCATCTTCGCCAGTCTGGACGGCAAGCAGATCTTCGCCACCCAGCAGAAGGCGAACACCCTGCCCGGCGTGTTCTCCACCGCCACCCTCGACGAGAAGACCGGTGAGGTGATTCTGAAGGTTGCCAACACCAGCAAGGAGCATACCACCGCCAAGGTGAACCTCAAGGGCAAGAGCGTGACAGAGGGCAAGCTCATCCGCCTCTCTGCCAAAGACGGCTTGGAGGAGAACACTATCGACAACCCCACTAACGTTTATCCCGTGGAGACCTACGTCACCACTGGCAAGGACGGGGCGGAGATTGAGATTCCCGCCAATTCGCTCAACATCATCAGATTGAAATAGGCTAAAAACTTTTGAATGGTTAATAAGTTAGTTGGATAATTTGAAGGCGGCAACCTGCGCGATGCAGATTGCCGCCTCTTTTTAAAAATAGACCGCACACCGCACTAAATATATTATAACACTTTGTGTTACAGATGGTTTAGTACTGTGCGGTGTTGCAATAACACCGCACGGAGACCGCACAACACCGCACGATTTCATTTCTCAGGAGATCGAGGATGCATGTGTGCGGACTTAGTGCGGTGTTGTGCGGTGTCAAGTCGCCACCGCACAATACTAAACACTCTGTAATACAGTATGTTACGGTACATTTAGTGCGGTGTGCGGTTTAAATGGACAAAAGCTTTCCACTAACGATATAAAACTATGGTAGTTAGGAGGGCTAACTACCTAAGAAAAAAAAATATCTTAGTTAGATAGTCTAACTGTCCAAGTCAGACAGTCTGCTCAAATAAGTCATTGATCATTCTTGAAGCAATTGCTTTCGATTTGCAATTTAATTTGTTTTCAGTTTTTAATAATTGCCCTCTTCTTGTTTAAAGTATTTAATCAAAATAGTATATATTTGGTTAACTTCTCTGTGTGGGCGCACAAGAAGTGGATAAGTATGTAATCAGGGCAAAATTCTGCATTTTTAGCGTTTTGTCCACCTAATAAACATGTTTGTCCACCTACTATTTTGCTATTAATTGTACTTTTGCCACTGAAAATTTCGCGATTTTAATCATTTCGGTTGAAACATCCACCCCCAACCAATGAAACGACGATAACTGGCGAATAGAATAAATTTAACTATAAACCTAAAATTAGTAAGCAATGAGGAAACAATTATTCTCAATGATGTTGAGCCTTGGTTCCGTTGGCGTTGCTACCTTAGTAGCTCCACCGCCAATTCAGGCTGCCGTAGCCCAGGACCAGGTAATCACAGTCAAGGGACAGGTTGTGGACGACCAGGGCGAACCTCTGATCGGTGCTACCGTCAAGGCAAAGAATGGCAAGGCTGGCGCAGTGACCGACCTCGATGGAAACTTCTCCATCCAGGTAAAGGGCAATGCCACCCTCGTAGTAAGCTACCTTGGATACAAGGAGCGCGAGGTTGCTGTTCGTGGACGTGCGCTCCTGGAGCCCATCAAGCTGAGTTCAAACGACCAAGTGCTCGAGCAGGTGGTCGTAGTGGGTTACGGTACACAGAAGAAGGCGGACTTGACAGGTTCTGTGGCTGTTGTGAACGCTGAGGAAATGAAGAAGGTGTCCAACTCCAACATCTCTACGATGCTGGAGGGTAAGGTGGCTGGTGTGCAGATTACATCCGACGGTCAGCCAGGTGCAGACCCATCCGTGCGTATCCGTGGTATCTCCACCTTCGGAGACACAGCTCCTCTTTATGTAATCGATGGTGTGCCAATGGGTACTACCATCCGCGACTTCTCCCCAAATGATATTGAGACCATCCAGGTGCTCAAGGATGGTGCTTCGGCTGCTATCTACGGTTCTCGTGCCGCCAACGGTGTGATCATCATCACCACCAAGAACGGTAAGAAGGACCAGCCTTTGAAGGTTGACTACTCGGGTTACATCGGTGCCGACTGGATCCCCAGTTCTACTTACGACACGATGAACGCCGACCAGTACAGCAACCTCATCGGTCACTCTTGTTCCAACTCTGCCACATCCCTCCCCGGCGGTTATAAGTATGACGGTGCTACCGATACTTATCACTTCCAGGACAACACCGACACGGATTGGTTTAAGGAGGTGTTCAAGACTGGTATTCGTCAGAACCACAACGTCAACCTGAGCGGTGGTAGTGCCAAGAGTACTTACAACGTGGGACTTGACTACTTCAAGCAGTCTGGTACACTCCAGGGTACAGGTCCTAACTACGATCGTTTCACTGCCCGTGTGAACAACACGATGGAGACCAAGTTCGTGAAATTCCGTAGCAGCCTCGTTTACTCTCACTCCAGCCAGGACGGTATGGGTATCTCCAATGCCTCTGAGTATATCCAGGGTCTCTACGGCGACGTGACCAACGTGCTCCGTGGTACACTGTTGATGCAGCCTACCATCAAAGCTTACGATGAGTCTACATGGTGCTTGGATGACAAGGTGGGTGCTGCCAGCAACTATAAGTATGACGCTTACGGCTATGGCGTGTACTATGATAACATCCACGGTGATATATCTGCTTCCAACCCATTGCTGATCAACAACCTGATTTCGCGAAACACGTTGGTTGACCGTTTCACCGGTACGTTCTCTACTGACGTTGATATCCTCAAGATTTTCGGTGTCAGCAGCAAGAACCACTCACTCCACTATAACTTGAACTTGTCTTACAATACAACACATGCGACAGACAAGACTTGGGTGGGTGCATGGATCCAGAGTAACCGTGTATACCTCAGCAACGACAACGAGAAGTTGACCAAGGCTGCGCGTAACTATACCACAGGTCTTGTCGAGAATACCCTTACATACGATGGTACACTCGGTCTGCATCATGTGAACGTGGTGCTCGGTCAGACCTACGAGGACGAGACAACCAACACTTTGACAGGTTGGGGTAACACATTCTCTACACCTTACTTCCTTCAGTTGCAGAACGCAAGCACACGCGACGCAAGCTCTTATGAGTACAAGCACCGCTTGGCTTCATTCATCGGTCGTGTCAACTACAACTTCGCTGACCGTTACCTGCTCTCTCTCACGGTTCGTCGTGATGGTAGCTCCCGTCTTACCAGCGATAAGCGTTGGGGTACATTCCCCTCTGTATCTGCAGGTTGGCGTTTCGATAAGGAAAAATTCTTCCCCATCAGCCACGACATCGTGAGCATGTTCAAAATTCGTGGTAGCTACGGTGTGCTGGGTAATGAGAACATCGGTGAGTACCAGTATCTTGCTACGCTCTCCCGCAACAACCTCACCTATAGCTTCGGCGGTCAGAAGGTGACAGGTTCTGCCATCTCTACCTTCATCAACAACAACATAGCATGGGAGAAAAAGAAGTCATTCAACGTGGGTCTCGACCTCGCCATGTTCCGCAACCGTCTGGAGTTCTCCTTCGAGTACTATAACAACAAGTCTGAAGACCTCCTCTACTCTGTTCCCGTTCCTACCATCGCCGGTGTGGACAATGGTACAGTGACGATGAATGCGGCAACTATGACCAACAGCGGTTTTGAGTTCTCCGCTACTTACCGTAATAATGACCATCCTCTCAAGTATAGCGTCAGTGCCAACTTGTCTACCTTGAAGAATAAGGTCAACTCCCTCGGTTTCGGTACCAACCAGTATCTCACTGGCGCTTACCTGACCCAGGAAGGTGAGGAGATCGGTAAGTTCTACGGTTATGTATATGAGGGCATCGCACGCTCTCAGGCTCAGCTCGACGACCACGCCACCCAGACGGGTGCCCGTGTGGGTGACTGCCTCTACAAGGACGTGAATGGTGATGGTGTCATCGACGAGAACGACCGCGTGGTACTCGGCAGTGGTCTGCCCAAGGTCAACTTCGGTATCTCCGCTCACTTGGAGTACAAGAATTTCGACTTCAGCGTCAGCACCTATGGTGCGCTCGGCTATCATGTGACGGACGACATCTGGAACAGCTTGCACTCAAGCTACGGATGGGCAAACAAGTCAACAGACCTTGTTGACACCAACCGCTTCGACGATGCAGGTAACTACATCTCCAAGCTTCCTGCCACCTACGCAGCCACACCAAGTGGAGCATCCATGAACTGGAACGACCTCTTCTCAGAGCGTTACATCCAGAATGCAGCCTACTGGAAGATCGCCAACATCGAGTTGGGCTACAACTTCCCCAACAAGTGGTTCAAGGGTGTCATCTCAGGTCTGCGCATCTATGTTTCCGCACAGAACCTCCTCACCATCACAGGTTACAAGGGTTACAACGTTGACTATGCCGGCGGTACATTCACACCGGGCTACAACTTCTGTTCATACCCAAGCGCCCGCACAGTAATGGGTGGCGTTCATTTCTCATTCTAATAAAGAAAGGAATTAAAAATGAAAATACGTAGAATTTCTTTTGCACTCCTCTTGGGTCTTGCTGCGCTCTCTTCGTGCAGTGACAAACTGGATGTGAAAAATCCCAACCAGCAGACCTCAGAAAGCTTTGGTTACACCACCGATGAGTTGGAAGAGTCTGTGATAGCAATATACAAACGTATCCGTATGGAGGGTACCTACGCCCGTGTCGGCTATACCGTCGACTTGGTTCGCGGCGACGAGGCGTGGAACTCCTCACAGGTGTGGTATCTCTCGTTCGACGATTTCAACACGACATCCACCGACGATATCGCCTCATGGTTGTGGCGTGACTGGTACTATGTTGTCAACGCTTGTAATTTCGTCCTCTCCCGCGTGGATGAAGACGACAGCAAGTTGAGCGAAACATTGAAGCGCATCAAGGGTCAGGCTAAGTTTTTCCGTGGACTGGCATACTACAATCTGGCATTGTATTTCCAGAAGCCAATTCTCGTGACAGACTATAATACCTACTCTGACATTGAGACCCTCTACAACCAGAAAAACTCGTCCTTCGACGAGACAATGGATTTTGTGGAGAAAGAGTTTCAGGATGCCATGTCTCTCCTTCCTTCCAAGAGCGAAGGCGGCGAGTGGGCTAAGGGACGCGCCAACAGCGGTGCTGCCGCAGGTTACTTGGCACGCGTCTATATGCAGCGCCAAAAGTATTCGGACGCTTTGCCTATCCTGAAAGACATCATCAATGGAAATTATGGTGAGTATGATTTGACCTCCAACTATGGTGACAACTTCCGTGAGGGTACTGAGTATGAGAACAACGTGGAGAGCCTCTTCGAGGTACAGTTCCTCGACTATGGCTCACAGGGTACCGACGATGAGTGGACTCCTGTAAACACAAGTTCCAACGCCACCCAGGCTCATGCTGTGGAGTCTAACGAAGCTCCCGGTGACTTCGGTGGTTGGGCTGACATCTCCGCCTCACCCTGGTTGTACAACCTGTTCAAGGCAGAAAAGACCAAGGACGGCAAGCTCGACCCTCGACTCTACTGGACACTTGGTACTTACGAGACAGACTGGACCAGCAACTATCCAGAAGGTGGTTTCGGAAATGTGGCATACACCAAGACTATCAAGGCTGAAGACATACTTCGCACCAACAATACCAATGGTGGTATCGTGATTGCCAAGAACACCAACCTGCGTACAGGTCTCTACTCAGCAGTTACCACTGGTCTGAAGTGCGGTATCAACCTTCGTCTGATGCGCTTCTCTGACATCCTGCTGCGTGCGGCAGAGTGCGAGAATGAGATCAGCGGTCCTACCCAGCAGGCTATCGATTGGATTAACCGTGTGCGCAGACGTGCCAACCTCGCCGACCTGAAGTTGTCAGACTTCTCTACCAAGGAGAAGCTCTTTGAGCAGATTGCCAATGTGGAGCGTCCTAAGGAATTCGGTTGTGAGCACGGTCGTGGTTTCGATCTCCTCCGTTGGGGCTTCTACTACGACAGCAGCCGCTTGGAGCAGATGAAGGAACATTCCACTGTCTACATGAGCAATACAGAGAATCCTGTCAACACCTCTTCTACAGTGGGAACAAAGAAGAGTTCGTTCGACACCTTCGTTCCCGGCAAGGAGTTCCTGCCTATCTACCAGACCTATCTCGACCAGTGCGTGGGTCTTGAGGAGAACTCAGCTAACGGTGCAGGTACATCCAACAAGAGCTGGTATGATGACAAGACCATACATCCTGTTGCCAAGTAAGGTGTTTATTACTAACAAGTGTAATATACTAAAGAATATTCATTATGAAATATATTAACAAAATATCAACTGTCTTCTGCGCAGCGGCTCTCGGACTCCTGTCCTTCACTGCCTGCGAAGGTGGAGATATTATCAGCGTCAACTCTCCCGATTGGCTGAATGACCGTGTTGATTCTATTGCGGCCGCCGAGGCTGCAAAGATTGCAACGATTGTTCCTACGCCTTCTACGATTGGTGCGCTTGATTGTACAACAGGTTACCTCGGTGCCTTTACGGATACGATAAAAGTCCCGGATGGCAAGACCTATGTCAATTATTTTACAAATCTTTCGAGTTGTGGTGGTAACTACAATAACTTTGTCATCATTCTACGAGGAAAGGACAAGACAACAGATGAAGCATATGCTATCCTTCGCGCAGACAACTGGGATAACAAAACTGGTGAGAATACCCCTTTCAACAAGGCCACAGAGACTGGTCGTGATTGGAGTGAGTGGAAAGATGCCATGAATGGTGCAGAGTGTGTTGCTAATATCAAGAACTCAAATGGTAAGGCTGATGTCAGCATTATCATGACAGGTAACAATGGCAAGACTTATACTCAGAGTTACTCTGGCATACCAGTTGACAAGGATGACCTTTATCTGGTATACTCTGTAGATCATTCTGCCATCATCTTCAATGACGGCTCTGAGGTGAAGGATTATGAGCCTGTATCTATGGTTCTCAACAATGTGCCGTCTGTGATGACTCCAGGCGAAGTGCTGGATAGCGTAATGATTAAGGCTAACGTCAATGCCACCATCACTTTTGCCGACAACATGACCAAGACTGTGGACTACCAAGACCTCACCATTATGGTGGCACCAGACCTCCAGACACTTGGCCAGAAGTATCTGATTGCTTCTTATGCATTGACCTTCAATGGCAAGGCTGCCAAGGCTGCAATCAATACAAATGCAGGATTCACTTATGGAGGTGAGTATACATTGGAGTTAACAACACAGCCTGCGAATCTGACTTATTATGTAAATAAATCATTCTCAGGACTTACCCGACCTGATGCTTGCAAGAACTTAGCGTTCGACCCAACAGGTCTCGTAGTATCGCAGAAGGTAGGTAATGTATTGACTCCTATCGATAACTCCAAGTTGAAATTCACTACTGTTCCAGCAGAAGTTGGAACCCACGAGGTTACCATTACAGACCAAGATGGTAAGACGTTGACCTTAGATGTCAATGTCAAGGCTTCTGATGTCGTAAAATCAAGTTTGGCAGCAGGAACTTTGGTTGGAAAAGAAGACAATAGCACTTCTTGGACTCCGTCAGCTAACGAGCAGGTTCCTGTAGGAAAAACTTTGAAATATGTCTTCACAAACTATGGAAGCGGAAATAACTGGAACAATTTCCTGGTTGAAGCATTCAATGAAGACTTCTCATTCTACTATACAGTAAGAGCTGATAACTGGGGATGGGGAAAAAATGTTGTTGGCGATAATTTCACGGATCCAAAGGTTTGTGACTGGGATTTCACTAATTTCGTAGAAAACCTCCAAGGTGCTGAGGTGACAGTATATG
>CAVCCB010000043.1:0-15884 GCA_963600595.1 Subdoligranulum sp. APC924/74
GTGAAGACCGCCGGTCCCGAGCTTGCCAAGGAGATTGAGGTTCGTGGCTACGATTGGATCAAGGCGGAAGTGGACGGCAAGGAATAAGGAGGATTGCTATGAATGCAGAAAAACAATATTTAGACTTGTACCAGTCTACTTCGAGAATGATCAAGAAGAACAGCACGGATGTTCTCAATGCTGTACGTGATGCAGCCTTCGAGGACTTCCGTCGCTTGGGCTTCCCTTCTCGCAAGGTGGAACGATACAAGTATACAGACATGGACGCCATCTTCGAGCCCAACTATGGCCTGAACTTGAATCGTCTGGAAATCCCAGTCGACCCCTATGAGGCTTTCCGTTGCGACGTGCCCAATCTCAGCACCTCGCTCTATTTCGTGGTCAACGATGCTTTCTACGACAAGGCGTTGCCCAAGGTAGACCTTCCCGAGGGCGTAATCGTAGGCTCTTTGGGAAAGATTGCCGCAGAAAAGCCCGATTTTATCGAGAAATACTATGCCAAGATTGCCAAGACCGACGAGGACGGCATTACGGCTCTGAATACATTCCTGGCGCAGGACGGCTTGTTCATCTATGTTCCCAAGAACGTGAAGGTGGAGCGCACCATTCAGATTATCAACATCCTCCGCTCCGACGTGGACTTGATGGTAAACCGCCGTGTGCTCATCGTCCTTGAGCAGGGAGCGGAGGCAAAGCTCCTCTTCTGCGACCATGCTGCAGACGACCGCAACTTCCTCGCCACCCAGGTCATCGAGGCTTTCGTGGGCGAGAATGCCAGTCTCGACCTCTATTGCTTGGAGGAGACCCACATCAAGAACCGCCGTGTGAGCAATGTCTATATTGAGCAGCAGGCCAACAGCCGCGTAAACCATAATGTGATTACCCTCCACAACGGAATCACCCGCAACCGCCTCGACCTCGTGTTCAAGGGCGAGGGTGCCGAGTGCTTCTGCAACGGTTGCGTCATTGCCGACAAAAACCAGGTTGTGGACAACAATACGCTCATCGACCATCAGGTGGGACATTGCACCAGCAACGAACTCTATAAATATGTGCTCGACGACGAGGCGCGCGGAGCCTTTGCGGGCCGTGTGCTGGTGCGCCATGGTGCCCAGAAGACCACCTCGCAAGAGACCAACCAAAACCTCTGCGCCACGAAGACCGCCCGCATGTTCACCCAGCCGATGCTGGAGATTTATGCTGACGAGGTGAAGTGTGCGCATGGCAGTACGGTGGGCCAGCTCAACGATGCTGCTCTCTTCTATATGCAGCAACGTGGTGTGAGCCGTGAGGAGGCAAAATTGCTTCTGCAGTTCGCCTTCATCAACGAGGTCATCGACAAGATGGAACTGGAACCTTTGCGCGACCGTCTGCATCACTTGGTGGAGAAACGCTTCCGCGGTGAACTGAACAAGTGCGAGGGCTGCAAGCTCTGCAAGTAGATTCCGAAGCAATGAAATGTCAAAAATAGGTTAAGGTTAAGGTATGAAGAAGAAAACACAAAAAGCAATTCTGTTACTGTTGCTGTTGTTTGCCCCCTTTAGGACAGTCATGGCACAGTTGCCAGTGTTCTGTGGAGAACACAAGTATGACGGCGAACACAAGAGCGAGGTCTCTGGATACTTGCAGGCAGGAACCAATGTCATCACCGGCAAATTCCTCGGTCCCGCGGTATTCTATACTCATCACATTACTGACCGCTTCAGTGCGAATGCTGGGGTGGACTTGCCTGTAGGCAAGGGAAAGTACGGCATTGCCACAGGTGCCACCTATCGCCTTCCTGTGTCTTTCATGAATTTCTATTTTTCAGGAAAGCTGCTCTATAACAGATATGGGGACTATAAGACCAATGAGTACAATGCCAATTTGTCGGCTACGTTTGAGACGCCCTATTTTGACTTGACTTTGGGAGAGACGCTCATCCGTTACAATATGTTGGGAACGGGGTATACAGAACCGCTGACCCTCACCTTTGGCACGGGTGTCAATATCCGACCGAGATGGAATCCCTGGAACATAGGACTCTTCGTGCGCAATTACGATGATTTCTATTTCGAGAACTGGAACATCAACTGGGGTGTACGCTGGAACGCCAATCTCAAGCAGCAACTGAAGCTCTATGGCGAGTTGAACATCCGCCCCGCAGGCAGTACGAGCCAGTTGGCGACGAGGTATGAATCATCATTGAAGGTTGGACTAAAATATCTGTGGTAAATGAAACGTATGAACTATGCAATAGCAGGACTGACACTTATGGCAGTTTCCTGTTTTTCTTCTTGTGACAAGGTGAGTCCCACCGGTGTGCTCGTTGGAGGCTCTGGCGTGGACGACCGTGTGGATATGTCTTATACTTACTATAAGAGTTACCTGAACGACTCCATCGACATGCGTACGCCTACCAACAGCGATGGCGAGTATTCTTTCCTTGTTGGCAGTGACAGTCATGTTGCGACAGATGTGGGGCGCATCATGGAAATGGTAAACCTTGGTTTGGAGCATGGCGACCTTATGTGGGCCAGTTGTGGTGACATTGCTGATACCAGTGCCGAATATTACCGCAATCTGGCCACTGCGCTGGATAGTGCCAAGCAGGAATATATGGACAAGTATTTTGGTCTCGACACCGTAGGTTACTACTTGTACGACAAGCGTTACCCGTCGGGTGATGCTGATACTGAGTTTAGAAACATGTATGGTAGCGTAAGAGACATTCGATTTCCGTTCTTCTCTGTCGTGGGCAACCATGATGTGACTCGCAACGGATGGGCATTGTTCACTTCGATATTCCATTCCTCATTCTTCGAGTTTACTGTGAAGATAGGCAATACTGGCAAGTACGACCAGTTCATCTTCCTCGACACGGCAAGCGGAACCTTGGGCGAGGAACAGTGGAAGCTCTTGAACGAAAATGTGTTGAGGTCTGACAAGAACCTCCGCCACACCTTCGTGTTCTCCCATTCCAACATTTTCCGCCCCAGAACTACGCAGTTCTCCTCCACATTCCCTCGCGAGGAACTGTACCGTTTGTTGAGCCGTTTCTCTGAGTGGAATACCACTATCGTGTTCTGTGGTCACGTCCATGCTTGGGATGACCGTGAGTTTGGGGGAGTGCGTTACATTACGCTGGAGTCGATGAGTGAACGCAACAGTCCCGATGCGGGCGATTATCTGGTGAGAATTACCTGCAAGAAAGACGGCAGCGTGAATATGGAACGGGTTCATATGGACTATGTGCCCAAGTCCAAGTAAGCAAAAATTCTCTAATTATCGATTGATACGATGTTTGATATAAATAAAGTACGTCAAGATTTCCCGATTTTGACGAGGACTGTATACAACAAGCCATTGGTTTATCTCGACAATGCGGCAACCACGCAGAAGCCCCTCTGTGTGCTGGATGCCATGCGCGACGAGTATCTCAATGTGAATGCCAATGTGCATCGTGGTGTGCATTACCTCTCCCAACAGGCAACCGACCTTCATGAGGCAGCACGCGAGACCGTTCGCAAGTTCATCAATGCTCCCAAGAGCGAGGAGATTATCTTCACCCGTGGTACTACAGAGAGTCTGAATCTCGTGGTTTCATCGTTCTGCGATGAGTTTATGGCCGAGGGCGACGAGGTGATTATCTCCACCATGGAGCATCACTCCAATATCGTGCCTTGGCAGTTGCAGGCAGCCAAGAAAGGCATTGCCATCCGTGTCATCCCTATCAATGACAAGGGAGAAATTAACCTCGATGAATTCGCCAGTTTGTTTACAGAACGCACCAAGATTGTGAGCATTGCCCAGGTAAGCAATGTGCTGGGTACGGTGAATCCAGTGAAGGAAATGATACGCATTGCCCACGATCATGACGTGCCTGTGGTGGTGGATGGAGCGCAGAGCACACCTCATTTTGCTGTGGATGTGCAAGACCTTGACTGCGATTTCTTCGCTTTCAGCGGTCATAAGATTTATGGTCCCACGGGCATCGGCGTGCTTTATGGCAAAGAGAAATGGCTCGACAGATTGCCGCCTTATCAGGGCGGTGGCGAGATGATAGAGAGCGTGAGTTTCGAGAAGACCACGTTTGAGAAATTACCGTTTAAGTTTGAGGCAGGAACCCCCGATTATGTAGCCACTCACGGACTTGCCAAGGCAATCGATTATGTGACAAAACTCGGCATGGACAACATCGCCCGTCACGAACAGGAGCTCACCCGTTATTGTATGGAACAGATGCGTACCGTCGATGGAATCAGACTTTTTGGCGAACAAGAGGGCAAGGATGCCGTAGTCAGTTTCCTTGTGGGCAACATTCATCACATGGACATGGGCACGCTCCTTGACCGTCTCGGTATTGCCGTGCGCACGGGTCATCACTGCGCCCAACCCCTAATGGACCGCTATGGAATCCTCGGAACCGTGCGCGCCAGCTTCGCCTTGTACAATACCAAGGAAGAGGTGGATGCATTGGTGGCAGGCGTGAAACGTGTGGCACAGATGTTTTGATGATTTACAAAACGTATAAGAACTATGCTGGAAAGTCATTACTATAAGAATAAGTTGGAAGCTGGTTGCGATGAGGCCGGCAGAGGATGCCTGGCAGGCAGTGTCTATGCCGCCGCCGTCATTCTTCCACCCGACTATAAGAATCCGGAATTGAACGACAGCAAGAAGCTCACAGACAAGAAGCGCAAGGCGCTCAGAGAGCAGATTGAAAGGGATGCTGTGGCATGGGCAGTAGGAGTGGTGACGGCAGAAGAAATTGACAAAATCAACATCCTCAATGCCAGCATCCTCGCCATGCACCGTGCCTTGGATCAGCTCAAGGTACGCCCCGAGGCTGTCATCGTTGACGGCAACCGCTTCAAGCCTTACGGCGATTTACCCTATACTACGATCGTGAAGGGCGACGGCAAGTATCTGGCGATAGCTGCTGCCAGCATCCTTGCCAAGACCTATCGTGATGATTATATGGATGCCCTCGCCGAAGAATATCCCCAGTATGACTGGAAGGGCAACAAGGGCTATCCCACCAAGAAGCACCGTGCTGCTATCCGGCAATACGGCATTACCCCTTACCATCGCAAGAGTTATCAACTCTTGGACTCAGCTGAACTTCCCCTGTTTCCCGACGGAACTGTCTAAAAAACGGGATGCCAGTCAACTGTAGGTGCGGCATTGTTATTCCCTAATCTGCTGTGGTGTTTTCCCCGTATGTTTCTTGAAGTAACGGCAGAAGAAGCTGGTGTCGGAGAAGTTGTAGTTCCACGCAATCTCCTTGATGCTCTGTTGGCTGTGGTGAAGTTCCATCTTCAGGTGGAGTATGACATATTGGTCTATGATGTTCTTGGGTGTTCGTGAGGTTACTTGCCTGACGATGTTGGTGAGATACTTCGATGATATGTTCATCAAGGCGGCATAGTGGTTGACGTCCCTTGACTTCTTGAAGTCTCTCTCCACCAACATCATGAAAAGGTTGAAAAGTTCCCTGATGCGGTACGACTTCACCTCGTCGGGCTGGTATTGGGGGTTGCGCTGCAGATATTCGTGGAAACCGATGAAGAAAGCCTTGAGCTGGAGCAACACGAGCTGGGCGATGCAGGTGCATTCCGACTGGTCGAAATACACTTTCAACAGGCTGAACATATTGTTGATGATATTCGTGACGACCGGGGTGTCCTGACGGCATCGGTCTTCGCGCAGAGAGGAGTAGACAGTATGTTCCAGTTGCAGGCTTGCCTCACGAAGCAAGGGCTGGTTGTACTGGAGCATTTCTACGGTGAAATCATCGCTTTTGGTCAAGAGTACTGCATCGTTGGGGAAGATGGTAATGACCGCTCCCTCATACATCTCCCATTCTTTGAAGTTGATTCGCAGGGTGGCTTTTCCCCCACGGCAAATCAATATAGCCCCATAGTTGATGACCAGCGGCTCACTGCACCATTCCTGGAGCGAGGTGGTGTAAAGGACAGCCTTTTGGTCGCTGCTCAGTTCTGTTGTAATCATTCTGTTCTCTTTTTGCTTGCAAAAGTACGCAATTTATGTGACAAAAAAGAAAGGTTGTTCCGAAAACGTCAGTGCGTGACGTGAAATTTAAAACAATCCATTGCTGAAAACTCCGTACCTTTGCATCGAATTTCTAAAGGTATAAGATCAATGATAAGGAAAATCATGTTAGCAAGCCTCCTCTTGATGGGGGGCAAGTCGTTGGTGACGGCTCATGCACCAGGAGCGGAAGTCTCGGTGGATGCCTCGTCTGTGGGGCAAGCAATGACTGTCAGTCAACTTTTCGAGCGTTTGGAGGATAACAGCAAGAGCCTTCGCACACAGAAGACAGGCGTTGAAATCGCCAATTTGGGCATTGAAACGGCTCGCAAGAAGCGTTTGCCAGACTTGGATGCCTCGTTGTCGTTCAGTTATATCGGCAACGTACTTTTGACCGACCGTAATTTCTCGAACATCCAGGGACTGAGTTCTCCGCATTATGGCAACAGCTTTTCTGTGGAGGCGCAGCAGGTGGTTTATGCAGGTGGAGCCATCGATACGGGCATCAGGTTGGCAGAGCTTGGCAAGCAACAGGCTGAGGTGGGTGTGAAGCTCACTCGCCAACAGCAGCGATTTGTGGCACTGGGCCAGTACCTGGACCTTTATAAGGTAGATAACCGCATGAAGGTGTATGAGAAGAACATCGAACTGACGGAACAGCTCATCGCCGACATCAAGGAAAAGCAGAAGCAAGGCATGGCCCTGAAGAATGACATCACAAGATACGAACTCCAGTTGGAAGCACTCAAGTTGGGATTGACAAGTCTGCGGAATAACCGAAGCATCCTCAACCACCAGCTTTGTAATACGTTGGGAATGGAGCAGGAGGTCAAGATTCTGCCTGATACAACTCTCACCGACAAGACCTACGCCCAGGATGGTGAAGGTTACTGGCAGGACAACAGTACGATGAATTCCCCACTTTTGGAGCAAAGTACTTTGAATGTGAGCATGGCGAAGGAGAAGGAGAAGATTGCCAAGAGCGGGATTCTTCCCAAGGTGGCTTTCGTCGCAGCAGACAATTTCAACGGTCCCATCACCTTTGAACTTCCGCCCATCGACAAGAACCTCAATGTATGGTATGTGGGTGTGGGCGTAAAATACAACTTGGCTGCTCTCTATAAGAGCAAGAAGCAAATCAAGCAGGCCGCCGTGGAGACCCGCCAGGCGCAGGAGGCTTACAATGTGCACGCGGAACAGTTGAACAATAACGTACAGGCTGCCTATGTGCAGTACCAGCAAACCTATGTGGAGCTGGAGACACAGCAAAAGAGCGTGGAGCTTGCCCGTCAGAATTATGAGGTGATGAACGCCCGCTACTTGAGCCAGTTGGCATTGGTGACGGACATGGTAGATGCCTCCAACCTCAAGCTCAATGCAGAGCTACAGGAGGTGGATGCCCGCATCAACATCGTGTACGCCTATTATAGAATGAAGTACATCGCCGGACAAATCTGATTTAAAGGTAAAAAGGTAAAAAAGTAAAAGGGTAAAACAACATTAATATAATTAGAAGACAATGAACAAGAAAATAATCAAGAGAACTTACAACGTAGTGATCATCCTCTTCCTCGTGGGGCTCATCGCATGGGCTTTCAGCCATTTCTCTCACGGGTCAGGAGTGGAGTATACGGATGATGCGCAGGTGAACCGCCACATCACGCCCATCAACACCCGTGTGCAAGGCTTCATCAAGGAAATCCGTTTTTCAGACTATCAGCATGTGAAGAAGGGCGACACCCTCGTCATCATCGAGGATGCCGAGTATCGCCTGCAAGTGGCTCAGGCGGAGGCAGGCCTTCGCGGCTCCAAGTCCAGTTCTTCCGTGGTGTCTGCGAGCATGACCACCACTACCAGCAATGTGGCAATGGCGTCTGCGGGAATCGAGGAAGCCCGTGTGGACATGTTGAACGCCAAGCAAGACTTTGACCGTTTCGCTGCCTTGTTGAAGAAGGACGCTGTCACCCGTCAACAGTATGACAACGCCTATGCCCGCTATCTTGGAGCCAAGGCCCGATATGAGCAGGCAAGCAGCCGCAAACAGAGCGCAGCTTCTGTGCGCAGTGTCCAAGACCATCAGTTGGGTGGCTCGCGTGCCGGTGAGAGCGTTGCCGAGGCACAGGTGAACCTGGCGAGATTGAACCTCTCTTACACAGTGATTGTTGCCACTTGCGACGGTGTGATGGGCAGAAAAGACATCCATGAGGGCCAGCTCGTGCAGCCCGGTCAGATGCTTGCTCGCATCGTGGATGACAATGACGTGTGGGTGGTAGCCAACTACCGAGAAACCCAGATGGACGGTATCGAAGTGGGCAAAAGTGTCGAATTCACCGCTGATGCCATCCCTGATGTGGTCTTCCACGGCACCGTGCAGGCGCTCTCCGCAGCAGCCGGAAATGCCTATTCGATGATTCCTGTGGACAACGCCACCGGCAACTTCGTGAAGGTGGAGCAGCGTGTGCCTGTGCGCATCGCCCTCAGCAAGGACAACGACCCCAAGAAGGTGGCTCTGTTGCGTGCCGGACTGAACGTAGAAACTAAAATCAAGAAATAATGGCTGGACCTCCAATGTTACAGGGCCCGTTTAGGATCCCGTCCTTCAACAGTTATGTGCCTCGCCGGCTACAGCCCTGGATTTATCTTCTTTTCGCCTTTGTCTTCCTCATGTCGGGAGGCATCTATGGCGGAGCGATGAGTCAGGTGATGGGCGAGTACAGTATGATGAGGGAGGACGTACTCATGGTCATCATGTTCAATGTGGTGGGAGTGGCAATGCCCTTCCCCTTCCTGTTCAAGTTGAAGTTTGCTTTCACCAATCGTCGCCTGTTGTTGCAGGCGGCATTGATGGTGGCGCTCTGCAACGTCCTCATCATGTATACGGACAACCTGCCTCTGATGTGCGCCTTGGCTTACATCTCGGGTTTCTTCAAACTCTGTGGAACCTTCGAATGCATGTCTACCATCCAACTATGGATGACCTCCAAGCGCGACTTCACCATTTTCTTCCCGTTGCTCTATTGCTTAGTGCTGGGAAACATGTCGCTCTCGCCTTGGGTGACTGAGCATCTCATATACATCTACCAGGACTGGCGCATCATCAATTGGGCGATGACCGGTGCTTTGCTCACGGTGGCTTTGGTGGTGTACGTCACTACCCACGACTTCCATTTCATGAAGCCATTGCCGTTCATCAGTGTAGATTATATGGGTTGCCTCCTCTGGTCAGCGTTGCTGTTGGAGTTCATCTTCTTCTTCAACTATGGCGAGCATTACAACTGGCTCGATGGAGAAGTGCTGAGGATTGACCTGTTGCTCATGGTAGTGACAGCTTTCCTTGCCATCCAGCGCATGAACCACATCCGTCATCCTTATATTGCTCCTGATGCGTGGAAGTATAAGCGGCTTGTGCCGTTGCTCATCCTCTTCGCCTTTGTGGAGTTCATGGGCAGTACGCCGAAGGTGTTGCAGACCGCCTTTACGGGCAGCATCCTGCATTTCGGAAGTGTCACCACCAATGTCCTCAACTTCGTGGAGTGGGTGTTTGCCATCGTGGGTTGCCTGTTCTGTCTGTTCTGGATGAAGGTGCTGAAGCAGAAATACACCCGCCTGTTGACAATCGGTGTGATGGCGATGGTGGCTTACCCGGTGATGATGTATTTCCTGATAGACCCGGGGCTTCCCATCGAGGCTTTGTATTTGCCCACGGCTTTGCGCTCGTTCGGCAATGCGATTTTCTTCTGTACGCTGACCATCTATCTGGAGGAGCTGATGCCTTTCCAACACTTCTTCATGGGACTGACCATGGCAGGTTTCGTGCGAAATGGTCCGATTTCATCGCTCTGCTCTGGTGCCTATAGTTTCTGCTTGCGCCACCAGGTGGCGGACAATATGGCAAGGGGATTGCCTTATGACATGAGCAATATCCTCATGATCAGCATCCGCCAGTTGTATGGCTTGACCTGTGTCGTCGGTTGTGTGGTTCTTCTGGTCTTCCTGCTTTGGGACGTCCAGCCGGTACGCAGTACGCTCAAGAAGATGCCGCAATGGAATTTTGTAGGCAGAATGATGAAGCGGCAGATGAAGCACGCCGCACGATAAATGGTGCATTTTTAGGGGAATCCGTGTGTGATAAAGTTGTTGTTATCGCACACGGATTCCTTGTTTCAGATAAAACGGTTATTTTTTACGAAATATTGCGATAAAATAAAATAAAAAGCGTATCTTTGCAGAGTTAATAAAGATATTTAGGAACATAACGGATAAAACATTAAAATCTTAACAAAACAACTAAACTTTTCAACTTATGATTCCATCAATGAGAAAAACGTTGACGCTTCTGTCTCTCATGGTCGTAAGTATGGCTTCCCATGCCATCAAGGTAGACCAGAGGAACGCAGCTGATTTTGCCAATCCTCTCGTAGGCACAGAGTCGGAGAACGAATTGTCCACGGGTAACACCTATCCAGCCATAGCCATGCCTTGGGGCATGAATTTCTGGGTGGCACAGACAGGAAAGATGGGCGACGGATGGCAGTATACTTATACCGCAAAGAAGATTCGTGGTCTGAAGCAGACACATCAGCCCAGTCCCTGGATCAATGACTACGGACAGTTCTCGCTGATGGCGACGGTGGGCGAGCCTGTCTTTGACGAGAGCAAGCGAGCCAGTTGGTTTTCGCACAAGGCGGAGGTGGCTACACCTTACTATTACAGCGTCTATCTTGCCGACTACGACGTGACTGCCGAGATCTGTCCCACGGAAAGGGCAGCCTTGATGCAGTTCGTGTTCCCCGAGACCAGTCAGGCAAACATCATCATTGATGCCTTTGACAAGGGCTCTTACATTAAAGTCTTGCCTGCCGAGCGCAAGATTGTGGGCTATTCCACCCGTAATAGTGGAGGCGTACCCGACAATTTCCGCAATTATTTCGTGATTGAGTTCGACCATGACTTTGCTGCCAACTGTACCGTGCTGGACGGCAACATGGCTTCCGCCAACGAGCAGACGGGCAATCATGCCGGTGCCATCGTCACCTTCAAGACCCAACGCGGCGAGAAGGTGCAGGCGAGGGTCGCCTCCTCTTTCATCAGTGCAGAGCAGGCGGAGTTGAACCTCAAAGAGCTGGGCAACGCAGATATGGCGACGCTGAAACAGCAGGGCCGTGAACGATGGAATCGGGTATTGGGTAAGATTGAGGTGGAGGATGAGAACATCGACCATCTCCGCACGTTTTATAGCTGTCTCTATCGTTCCGTCCTCTTCCCCCGCGCTTTCTACGAGAAGGATGCGAAGGGTGAGATCGTACATTACAGCCCTTACAACGGTACGGTGCAGAAGGGATTTATGTTTACTGACACGGGTTTCTGGGACACTTTCCGCAGCCTCTTCCCCTTGCTCAACCTGATTTATCCGTCTGTCAACGAACAGATACAGGACGGATTGGTGAACACCTACAGGGAGAGCGGCTTCCTGCCGGAGTGGGCGAGTCCTGGCCATCGCGGTTGTATGGTGGGCAATAATTCCGCATCCATCGTGGCTGACGCCTATCTCTCCGGTCTTCGCAACTATGATGTGGAGACATTGTGGAAGGCTGTCGTGCATGGTACTGGGGCGGTGCATCCCGAGGTCAGCTCCACGGGACGTTTGGGTTATGAGTATTACAACAAGTTGGGCTATGTACCTTATGATGTGAAGATCAACGAGAGCGCCGCCCGCACCTTGGAGTATGCTTATGATGACTGGTGCATCTACCAGTTGGGCCGTGCCCTGGGCAAGCCTGAGAAGGAAATCAAGATTTTTGCCAAGCGTGCCATGAACTACAAGAATCTCTACGACAAGGAGACCAAGTTGATGCGCGGCCGCATGAAAGACGGAAAGTTCATGTCGCCCTTCAATCCGTTGAAGTGGGGTGACGCCTTTACGGAGGGCAATGCCTGGCACTACACCTGGTCGGTATTCCATGACCCACAGGGACTGATCAGCCTGATGGGCGGCAAGGAGATGTTCAACCAGATGATGGACTCCGTATTCCTCCTTCCTCCAGTCTTCGACAACAGTTATTACGGCTACACCATCCATGAGATCCGTGAGATGCAGGTGATGAACATGGGCAACTATGCCCACGGCAACCAGCCCATCCAGCACATGATCTACCTCTATGGCTACAGTGGTCAGCCCTGGAAAAGCCAGTACTGGGTGCGCCAGGTGATGGACCGCCTCTATACGGCAACGCCCGACGGCTACTGCGGTGACGAGGACAACGGACAGACCTCGGCATGGTATGTGTTCTCGGCCATGGGCTTCTATCCCGTCTGCCCCGGCTCTGGCCAGTATGTACTGGGCACTCCTTATTTCAGGAGCGTCAAGGTGAACCTGGAGAACGGAAAGGCCATCGACATCCAGTCTGACGGCAACGGATGCTATGTGGATGGAATGACGCTCAACGGCAACGCCTACAACCACAACTACCTCAATATGAAGGACCTCACGCAGGGAGCCTCCGTCAAGTTCAGCCTGTCGGAACAGCCCAACAAGCAGAGAGGTACTCTGGCAGAGGATGCTCCTTATTCTTTCTCGAAGAAATAAATTAAACCATATACGAAATCAAGATGAAAAAGCGATTCTTTCAATTGATGTGCTTGGCTGCCTCCGTGTTCTCGTTGTCGGTGACGGCCGCACCTGCCAACTATGCGGACTATGTGAACCCCTGGGTCGGTACAGGTGGCCATGGTCATGTATTCCTCGGTGCCAACGTGCCTTTCGGCTATGTTCAGTTGGGTCCGACAGAGCGTAACCAGGGATGGGACTGGTGCTCCGGTTATCATTACAGTGACTCTGTGCTGGTGGGCTTCGGCCATCAGCACCTGAGCGGCACTGGTATCGGTGACCTGGGTGACGTGGCTTTTCTGCCATTGGCAAACGCTGGCCAGACGCTCATCAAGTTCTCCCATGACAATGAGACGGTCTGTCCCGGTTACTATTCCATCAAGTTGCAGAACCCCAATGTCTTCGTGGAGTTGACAGCCACCCAGCGTGCCGGTTTCCACCGTTACACGTTTGGTGCCAACCAGGACAAGGCAATGTTGGCGATTGACCTGGTGCAGGGCATTGGCTGGGACACAGCCAAGGACTATGTCTTGACACAGGAGTCTGACACCCGTCTCACAGGTCACCGTTTCTCCAAAGGATGGGCGAATGACCAGAAAGTTTATTTCGTTGCCGATTTCTCACAGTCTGTCAAGATGGAGGAAGCCGGCAAGGGCCGTTGGGTGGTTACCGCATCCGACGTTACCAAGCCTTTGTTGGTGAAGGTGGGACTCTCCGCCGTAAGTGTTGCCAACGCCAAGGAGAACCTTGCCGCTGAGATTCCTGCATGGAACTTCAACGGTGTCGTGGCACAGGCAAAGGAGACCTGGAACAAGGCTTTGTCGGCCATCGACGTGCAGACAACCGATTCCGTAAGCCGCGAGATTTTCTATACCGCGCTCTTCCATACGATGACTGCCCCCTCCGTGTTCTCTGACGTTAACGGCGAGTACCGTGGCTCTGACGGCAAGAACCACAAGGGCGATTTCACCAACTACACCACCTTCTCCCTATGGGACACCTACCGTGCCGCACAGCCCCTGATGACCTTGATTCATCAGGACATGATGCCCGACATGGTTTCCACCTTCATCAATATCTACCGTGAGCAGGGCAAGTTGCCCGTATGGCACTTGATGGGCAACGAGACCGACTGTATGGTGGGCAACCCCGGCATCATCGCCTTGGGCGACATGGTGCTGAAAGGTTTTGTCAAGGACAAGGAGGCTGCCTTCGAGGCAATGAAGAAGTCTGCCATGCTTGACGAGCGCGGCTTGGGCTTGCTCAAGCAGTATGGCTACATTCCTTACGACAAGCATCCCGAGATGGAGAGCGTGGCTAAGGGACTGGAGTACGCCATCGCAGACGACTGCATCGCCAAGGTGGCTAAAATGTTGGGCAAGAAGGAGGATGCCAAGTATTTCGCCAACCGTGCCAAGGCTTACAGCAAGTATTTCGACAAGAACACCCAGTTTATGCGCGGCTTGGGTTCCGACGGTAAGTTCCGCGAGCCCTTCAGCCCCTTCAAGGCGATCCACCGTCAGGATGACTATACGGAGGGCAATGGCTGGCAGTACACCTGGCTGGTTCCCCATGACGTTCCGGGACTGGTGAAGCTCTTCGGAAGCGAGAAGGCTTTCGCGACAAAGCTCGACTCTCTCTTCATCGTAAGCGGCGACATGGGTGGCGAGGCTTCTCCCGACATCTCGGGCTTAATCGGCCAGTATGCCCACGGCAATGAGCCCAGCCATCATGTGCTCTATATGTATAATTATGTGGGGCAGCCCTGGAAGGGCGCACGCCTGATCCGCCAGACCCTCGACGAGATGTACAAGGCTGACTATGACGGACTGAGCGGCAATGAGGATGTGGGTCAGATGTCTGCCTGGTACGTTCTCTCTTCCATGGGAATCTATCAGGTGGAGCCGGCTGGCGGCAAGTTCGTCATCGGTTCTCCCATTTTCGACGAGGCAAGCATGAAGGTGGGTTCCAAGACCTTCACCGTGAAGGCTGTCAACAACAGCAAGGAGAACATCTATGTGCAGTCAGCCCGTCTGAACGGCAAGCCTTACACGAAGTCTTACATCATGTACAGCGACATCGTGAAGGGCGGTACCTTGGAGCTTCAGATGGGCAGCAAGCCCTCAGCCTGGGGCACGAAGAAAGCCGACCGTCCATAATTGGGATGGGACAAAGAGATACGAAGAGGGTGCGTTATGAAGACATGACGCACCCTCTTTGTATCCTTTAGGCTCTCAAGGGATGGAAGCTGCAATGGGAGCCAAGAAATAAAAAATCGGAACCTTCCGAAGAAGATTCCGACTCAGTACCCAGACCCGGGATCGAACCGGGATGGATTGCTCCACTGGTGTTTGAGACCAGCGCGTCTACCGATTCCGCCATCTGGGCTTTTGGCCTCTCGGCTCAAATGCGAGTGCAAAGGTAATAATAATTTTTGAAACGACAAACTTTTGGGGAGTTTTTTTTCAAAAATAGTGTATTTTATGTGCGGGAAGGCTAAAATTTTGTTGTTTTTGTCCTGCTCTTTATTAATTTTCGAGAAAATCTTTGGCGCTTTCGGGGATATTTCCTAACTTTACACTTGATTTTCAAAACAAACAAATTAAAAAAAGACTCATGAGCAACAAAAATAATTATTGTGTGATTTTTGCAGGTGGCAAGGGCAGGAGGCTGTGGCCCTGCAGCCGCACCAATTGCCCCAAGCAGTTTGTAGACTTCTTCGGGGTGGGGCGCACGCAGCTGCAGCAGACCTACGACCGCATGGCGAAGATTCTGCCCGAAGACCATATTTTTGTCAATACCAACGAGGCCTACGTCGGGCTGGTGAGGGAGCAGCTGCCCCAGGTGGCGCCCAGCCGCATCATGGCCGAACCTATCCATCGCAACACGGCGCCCAGCATGGCCTGGGCCAACCACCGCATCTCGATGCTCGACCCCAAGGCTTGCATCATCGCCACCCCTTCAGACCAGGCTATCTTCAACGAGGAAGCCTTCAAGGAAAATGTATTGGCGGGCCTGGAGTTTGTGGCCGAACACAACCGCTTCCTTACCATGGGCGTGAAGCCTACGCGCCCGGAGCCCGGCTATGGCTACATTCAGATGGGCGACGCTGTGGGCGGCAATCTCTATAGGGTGCAGTCGTTTACCGAAAAGCCCGAGCGCAGCTTTGCCAAGATGTTTATGGAGAGCGGCGAGTTCTATTGGAACACGGGTCTCTTTCTGAGCAATGTGAGCCATCTGAGGG
>CAVCCB010000044.1:0-15560 GCA_963600595.1 Subdoligranulum sp. APC924/74
AGATGGTGGCATCGAGGTTGTAGCCCATGTTGTTGAGCTTGCCGATGTTCATCACATGATATTTGCTGTCCTGCTGCTCTGTCGCCGAGGTCTGTACCCAGTCGATCATATCCGTGCCGTGGGCGTAGAAACCGCTCAGCACGGCGGAGAAGCCGGGACGGCGATACTGCGTGCCTACCTTGAAGGTGGAGTTCTTCTCGGGGTTCAAGGTGATGTCGCCCTGCTGCACCACATTACTTATATACAGGTCGGTGTAGGTGGGCATGCGGAGAGCCTTGTTCCAGGAGGCGTACACCTTCCAGTTGTCGTTCGGGCGATAGCTTACGTCCACGCCGGGATAGAAGCGGAAGTCGTTGTCGAGACCCGTGTTCTTGTTGGCGAGTACGCCGGCAGAGAGAGTAAAGCCTCCGAAGATGAAGTTGTGCTCCAGCATGATGTTGGTATTGGTGCGCTCACCCTTGTGGTCGTATTTTCGGTCGGAGCCGGAAATGTCCTTGTAGTCGTTCTCTGCAAGAGCCAGACCGAGGGCTGTGGAGTAGATGCGCTCCTTGCTGATGTCGAAGCCCACGGCCGTCTTGCCCAGGAACCAAGAGAGGTTGGCGTTCAGTCCGCCGCCCCAGATGTCGAGGTCATGGTAGTTCTCGCCAGCCTTGGCACCTTCCTGTCCGCGGATCAGCTGGTAGTGGTCCTTGAACTTGTTATAATGCAGGGTGGGGGAAACCTCCCAAGTCTTCGCCTGGTCGTGGAGGCTCAGGTTGAGGGAGACGATGCCGTGCTTGGTCTTCTCGTATTGGTTGTTGTACTTGGCGGAATAAAAAGTGTTCGCCCCGTAGCTCTGCGTGGCGACGCCCGCTTGCACTCCGATGTCAAAACGGCGGTCGTAGGAGAAGGAGAAGTTGCCGTAGCCCTGTCCCTTCTCGAAGTCGCTGTTCTCCGTACCTCCGTCTGAGCGCTTGTATCCTCCGCTCACGGAGTAGCTGTGCTGCCATTTGCCAGCCTCCAATGCAGTCTGTATGCGTCCTTGCGCCCCAAAGCTGCCGAAGGAACCTCCCTCCACGTTGGTTTGCACACGGGAGTCCTGCGCCTTCTTGGTCACGATGTTGATGGCACCGTTGAAGGCGGACGTTCCGAAGAGTCGCGAGGCTGCCCCTTCGAGCACTTCGATGTGGTCGATGTCGGCGAGGGCCACGGGAAAGTCGGAGGCGTTGTGCCCCGTCTGCGGATTGGAGATGTTGACCCCATTCAGGAGAATGGTAATCTGGTCGAAGGTTCCACCGTTGATGGAGATGTCCGTCTGAACACCAAAGCCACCGCGCTGACGGACATCCACGCCCGTGGCTAATTTCAATACATCGTTGATGGTCTGCGCCGCCGCACGATGAATGTCGTCGCGGGTAATGACAGACACAATCTTGGGCGACTGTTCCACAGTCATCGGCGCACGCGAGCCGGTCACGCTCACCGCATCCAGCTCATAGGCCTTTCCGCCCTTGTAGAGGGTGGAGTCTGCCTTCATGCCCTCGGTGCTGATGCCCTCTGCCTTGGCGTGGCTCAATGTGGCTACGCTCAGGGCACCCACGAGCACCTCTCTTCCCAATACGGAGAAGAGCGCATAATGCTTGTTGGAGAAGCGGTTGAACCAGAGGCTGCTGCGCTTGTTGAAAATTGTTTTGTACATTAAAATGTTATTAAAATGATTGATAAACGAAGCCGCTCGGCACTCCTTGCCAAGGGTTTCGGGGTGCAAAGGTACTGCAAATCGAAGACAATACAAAATAAATTCGGCAAAAAGATGTGGGTATGTTGGGGAAAATCCGTATCTTTGCAGCCAGTCTCAAACATAAGGAAAGAAATCATGATATATGAAATAGACAATACCGCAGAGGAACTCTACTTCCCCGACCCCCATTTGGGCGATGAGGACGGCTGCTTTGCCGTGGGCGGCGACCTGAGCATCGACCGTCTGCTCCTGGCTTATTGTAACGGCATTTTCCCCTGGTACAGTTTTCGCGACCAGAAGGAGCCGCTCTGGTTCTGTCCGATGAAACGCTTCGTCATCTTCCCCGACGAGGTGCATGTGAGCCACTCCGTGCGGACGCTCATCAACAAGAACAAATACTTGATGAGCATCAACCAGGACTTCGACCGTGTGATAAGGGAGTGCGGCAAGTGCAACCATCGAAACGAGGAAGACGGCGCATGGTTGGGCGAGAACGTCATTGAGGCTTACACTGCCCTCCACGACCAGGGCTTCGCCGCCAGCGTGGAGGTGTGGGACCGCGAGACGGGAGAGTTGGTGGGCGGTCTCTACGGAGTAACTATCGGCAAGGTGTTCATCGGCGAGAGTATGTTCTCGCTCGTTCCCTCCGCCTCCAAACTTGCCCTCATCTTCCTCGCACGCTTCCTGAAGGAGAACGGGGGCACGATGATAGACTGCCAGCTGGAGACCCCACACCTGAAGTCGATGGGCGGCAGGTACATCTCCTATGAGGAGTATATGGAAATCATGAATGAAGGGTAAAAAAGTAAAAGGGTAAAAAGATAAAATAAAGAACAGGTATGATGGAGGAGAAGGACAAGAGGGAGGCTTTTGGACGCATCTTCAAGGCCCAATACCCCACGCTGTATTATTACGCCCTGCAACTGCTGAAGGACGCAGAGGCGAGCCGCGACATCGTGAGCGATACTTTCGCCCGCGTATGGTCGGACTTTGGTTCCTGCGAACCCGATACGCTCCCTGCCTTTCTCATGAGAGCGGTGCGCAACAGGTGTCTCGACCACCTGCGCCACAATGCCGTGCATGCCCAGTATGCTGACTACTATCTCCATGCCGTTGACGAGTGCTATGCGGAGGGTGAAGAGAACAGGGAACGGCAGCGGCAGGTGGAGGAGATGCTCGACCTCTTGCCCGACACCACCCGTCATGTTCTGGAGGAATGTTATCTTAACCACAAGAAATACCGGGAGGTGGCAGAGGAGATGAACGTCTGCCAGGAGACGGTGAAGAGGCACATCATTAGGGCCTTGAAACTGTTAAGAGAACATTACAAGAAAAAATAATCCTAAAGCGAGTGTTACCATTTTGAAAGGTAGAACGTATTGTTTTAGGTAAAGAAATAGAAACATGATGAAGGAAACAGATATTTTCAACGACGATAGCTTACAGAATGACATCCAAGACCTGGTTGCCATCGAGCAGGGCGTATTGCGCACCCACTGCCCCCTTCCCGACCTCGACGCTGAGCTGGAGAAAATCATAGGCAAGGCGGAGCCAAAGGAGAGAAAGGACGATGCTGTGGACGAGATCGAGGAGCCAACGGAAACTCCTCATCGGGCATGGGTAAGACCCCTGGTGAGTGCCCTGCTGGGAGCTGCTGCCATGCTGGCGGTCGTGCTGGTGTGGCAATGGAGTCGGAATGGAGATGCTACGGGCAAAGGAACTCTTGCTGCGAATGGTGAAACCAAGGAGGAGGAAATGGCTACCTTGCAGACCGCCGAGGACGAGATGATTACGCTCACGCTCGCCGACGGTACAGAGGTGAAGCTCAACGCAGGCAGCAAGCTGGTTTACCCCCACCGCTTCGAGAAGGGCAAGGAGCGCATCGTGAGCCTGGAGGGAGAGGCGTTCTTCCGAGTGAGGCACAATGCCGATGCTCCCTTCGTCGTGGATGCCGGGGGCGTGCTCACCAAGGACTTGGGCACAGCGTTCAATGTGAAGGCTAACGCTGCTGGTGAGTGCAAGGTGACGCTCGTGGAGGGAAGCGTGGCGGTGATTGCCAAGGGAGCCGACAAGGCAAAGCCTGTGGTGCTGAGTCCCGGACAGGAGTATTCCACCAGCCAAGTCACCATGCAGCCCCAGGTGAAGACCGTGGATGCGGAGGAGACCACGGCTTGGGCGGACGGTGTGTACTGCTACCGCGACAAGACCTTGGAGTATGTGGTAAGCGACTTGGCATCGCATTACCAGCTGGGCGTGGACTTCCGAAACCTGTCTGCCAAGACCGTCCATCTCGATTTTGCCTCGGAGAGAAGTGGTACTGCCGAGGAGGCGGTGCGACTGCTCAACGACCTCGGTATCGCCAAGGTTTCGGTGAGGACAGGGAAGATAGTCGTGGAGTAGGGGACTTTGACTTATTGTGAAAATTCTTGAGTCTCTTCATAAAAAAGTTTTTTAAGTGGGTGTTGATTGCAATCAATAGCTCCAACTGCATTTAAAAGTAGGCGTTGATTGCAATCAACGGCTTGTTTCATTGTTCGCTCCTGCTAAGGATTCCTTGCAGACGGGGGATAGCAGATTAGTTGGAAAAAATATTTTCCCAGTTGGGAAAATGAAACTTTTTTGAGATAAATGTTACCATTTTATCCATAAAAACGTATTTATAGTGTTAACATGCAACAATAAAACAATAAAAAGAGAGATTATGAGAGAAATTAAGCGTGTGATTTTCCTGCTCCTCCTGACCATTTGGACGGTTCTCCCGGCAGGGGCACAGAAGGCGAAGGGCAGCATTACCCTGTCGCTGCAGAACGAGCCGATGGCGGCTGCGCTGAGAATGGTGCAGCAGAAGTCGGACTACAAGGTGAGCTTCGTCGTCGAGGACGTGAAGCCCTACACCATCACCGCAGAGGTGAAGAACGCCTCAGCGGTGAATGCCGTGAAGCAAATTATCGGCACCAAGCCCTTCGCCTGCTCCGTGAACGGCAAGTTCATTACCGTGAAGAAGGTGGCGCAGGTGCAGCCCGCCCGGAAAAGCAGCGGTACCCCCAAACCGGACATCCGCTATCTGGAAGGCAGCATCATCGACGAGGACGGTGAGCCGATGATCGGTGCCTCTGTCAGCGTACCTGGCTCGCCCTACGGCACCGTGACCGACCAGGACGGCCACTTCTCCTTCTACATCCCTGAAGAGTGCAACCAGGTGCAGGTGTCCTATGTGGGCATGGACTCGCAGAACGTGAAGGTGAACGGCAAGGAGACCGTCAAGATTGTCATGTCGGAGAACAAGACCCTGCTCGACGACGTGGTGGTGACGGGCTACCAGACCCTCTCCAAGGAGCGTGCCACGGGTTCCTTCACCAAGGTGACTGCCGCCGACCTGAAAGACAAGCGGCTGAGCAACCTCTCCACCATGCTGGCAGGTGAGGTGGCCGGTTACAATGACGGCCTGATCCGAGGCGTGACCACCATGAACGCTTCCACCTCCCCGCTCTATGTCATCGACGGTTTCCCCGTGGAGAAGACCAAGCTCTCGGGCAATGGCGACGGTGTGTCGGAAGAGATTCCCGACCTCAACATGGACGACATCGAGAGCATCACCGTACTGAAGGATGCCGCAGCAGCCTCCATCTACGGTGCCCGCGCCGCAAACGGCGTGATCGTGATCACCACCAAGAAGTCGGCAGCCAAGGGCAAGACCAACGTCTCCTTCAACGCCTCGCTCACCTGGCACCCTTATTCCTATTATACAGGCCATCTCGCCAACTCCGCCCTCGTGGTGGACCTGGAGAAGGAATGGGCAGCGCAGAACCCCAACCTCACGGGAGAGGGTGTGCAGGACTATGCCCAGAACATGCTCGCGGAGAACATCTATCCCAGCTCCGGCATCCGCTCCATTCTCAACTATTACGCCGGCAACATCTCCGAGAGCGAGATGAACGCCACCCTCTCGCGCCTTGCCGCCAAGGATTACAACTATTACAAGCAGATGGAGAAATACGCCAAGCGCGACCCTCTCTACCAGCAGTACAACGTGAATATCGTGAACAACTCGGTGAACAACCTCTTCAAGGCTTCCGTCACCTACAAGCATGACACCCTGGAGGACAAGTACTCCAACAGCCAGTCGTTGGGTCTGAACCTCACCAACAGCACCACCTTCACCAAGTGGCTCTCGCTCGACCTGGGTGCCTATCTCAAGATAGGCGAGGACAACACCCAAGACTACAGCGTGCTCTCTCCCGGCTACTCCGTATTGCCATACGATGACCTCGTAAACGCCGACGGCAGCAACTACACCAAGTCCATGAGCGAGCAATTCGACGCAAGTACTCTGTCCATCTATGAGCAATACGGACTCTACAACATGGACATCACGCCCCTCGACGAGCTGAGCCGCCAGATCACCACCAACAAGGAGATTGCCCTGCGCACCTTCGGCAGACTGAACATCCAGTTGCTGCCCTGCCTGAAATATGCCGCCAGCTTCCAGTACGAGCGCGCCTCCTACCGTGGCGAGGCATGGCAGGACAAGGCTTCCGCCAGCGTGCGCAGCACCGTGAACGGATTCGCCACAGCCACTGCCATGCACTCCGTGGACTACATGATTCCCTACGGCGACATCCTCACCCGCACCGACCAGTACACCTCGGCCTACAACTTCCGCCAGCAGCTGAGCTTCGACAAGACCTTCGCCGACCTGCACAGCGTGACCGCCATCGTGGGTACCGAGACCATACAGAACAAGCAGGAGCTGCACCGCAACAAACTCTTCAACTATGACTCTCAGATGCTCACCTCCAGCCTGGTGGACTATGCTTCGTTGGTGAGCGGTGTGAGCGGCGTGCTTGACTATAATTACCTGATGGAGAACGAACTCTCTGCCAGCTATGAGAACGTGAACCGCTACGTGTCCGTATACGGCAATGCAGCCTATACCTATGACGACCGCTACAGTGTGACGGGCAGCCTGCGCTGGGACCGCTCCAACCTCTGGGGTACCAGTTCGAAGTACCAGAACAAGCCCATCTGGTCGGTGGGAGCCAGCTGGATCATCAGCAAGGAGAAGTTCTTCCACGTGTCTTGGGTCGACTATCTGAAGCTCCGCGTTTCCGACGGTATCGCCGGAAACGTATCCAAGAATTCAGCCCCCTACATGGTGGCTGCTTACAGCAACAACAGCCACGTGGGCGGCACGCAGGGCTACATCCAGTCGCGCGCCAACCCCATGCTCAGCTGGGAGAAGACCAACACATTCAACATCGGTGTGGACTTCGCCCTGCTTAAGAACCGTCTCACCGGTACCATCGAGTACTACAACAAGAAGGGCACCAACCTGCTGGCAAGCACCATGGGCGTGCCTACCGAGGGATGGGGCTACAGCACCTACACCATCAACAACGGCGAGATGTACAACCGAGGCGTGGAAATCTCCCTCAGCGGTGAGATTCTCCGTACCAAGGACTTCTCATGGCGCGCCAACATGACATACGCCTACAACAAGAACAAGGTGACCTACGTCAACGTGAAAGCACCCGTGTATTTCCTCCAGCTCGACTATCCCTATGCTTATCCCATCATTGGCGACGAGTACAATGCCATCTATGCCTACAAGTGGGCAGGGCTGAGCGAGGACGGGCTGCCGCAGGTGTATGACGAGAACGGGGAGAAGGTGAGCGAACAGCCCACCACACTCGACGCCATCGTCTATGCCGGCTCTTCCACTCCCAAGTACAGCGGCTCCTTCGGCACCTCCGTGAGCTACAAGGACTTCGACCTGAGCTTGCAGTTCCTCTTCGCCGGCGGCCATAAGGTGCGCAACGCCAACCCTGCGTTCCTCAAGTGTTCCTACTCCAGCATCGGCTACATCTCCAACATCGCCGGGGCCAGCTCCGGGCTTGCCGACCGCTGGCAGAAGGCTGGCGATGAGGCTCGCACCAATGTGCCCAAAGCCGTCTTCGCAGAGAGCGACTGGTCTGCCTCTTCGCTCTACAATACCTATTATTATTCCGACATCAATGTGCTGGACGCCAGTTATATCCGTCTGAATAACATCTCCCTGGCCTACCATCTGCCCAAGGCTGTGTGTCGCTCGCTCTATATGCAGAGCGCCCGCATCCAGGCAAACGTGGAGAATCCCTTCTTTTGGGCAAAGAGCAGTCAGGTGAAGTACCAGCTCGGCGGCTACAACGCCACCAACTATGTACTCGGCATTTATCTGAATTTCTAAAATTATACGACGATGAAAAAGAAAATATTATATACCGTGTTGCTGATGCTGGGGATGACGATGGCGCTCTCATCCTGCGACGACTACCTCAACATCGAGCCCAAGGGCAAGCGCATCCCCAAGGCTCTCGCCGACTATGAGGCATTCCTGCGCTATGAGTATGGAATGCACCGCATGCCCGTAACCCAGGCCAACTACCTGCTCAACGACCTCTATCTCACCAATTCCTACGCCAGCTACTATCCCATGTACAAGGCAAACTACAACTGGGAGGAAGAGACCGACCGCGCCTACTGGAACAGTGGTGACGAGGGAACCTATTATGTGTCCTACGGAGCCATCAACACCTGCAACCTCATCCTGGAGGACGTGCCCTCCGCTACCGACGGCACCGATGCGGAGAAGGCGGAGGTGATGGCGTACGCCAAGGTGCTGAGGGCGATGAACTATTTCAACCTCGCCAACTACTACGCCAACACCTACGAGGCTTCCTCCGCAGCCAGCAAACTGAGCGTGCCCCTCATCACCAGCAGTCTGCAGGACGCAGAGTACCATCAGGCGACCATCCAGGAAATCTATGAGTTCATCCTGAACGACCTGAACGAGGCGGTGGACAAGTTGCCCGACATGGGCACCACCATCCTGCACCCCGGCAAGGGAGCCGCCTACGCCATGCTTGCCCGTACCTACCTGCAGATGATGGACTACGACAAGGCGCTGGAGTACGCCGAGAAGGCACTCGCCATTAACTCAGAGCTCGTGGACTGGGTGGCTTTCTATGAGGAGAACAAGGAACTGATAGACGAACAAGACGTCTATCCTTCGCTGGAAACGCCCTTGGGCTTCGATTGCGTGGAGAACTACAGCTTCAACTATGGCACGGGTGCCTACGCCTCCACCATCGGTCGCATACCCGTGGAAAGGGCAGCCGGATTCGAGGACGGAGACGCCTACTTCCTGAGCAACTGGAAGCTGCGCACACAGGGCACGGAGACCTTCTACCAGGGAATGACCAACGGCAACATCAACGAGGGCGGTATGCGCACCGTGGAGCAGTATCTCATCAAGGCGGAATGCCTCGCCCGCAAGGGACAGCTCTCTGAGGCGATGGACGTGCTCAACCATGTGCGCCAGACCTACATCCTGCCCGAGAAGTACCAGCCACTCGCTGCCGTCAATGCAGCTGAGGCAATCCAGTACATCCGCCAGGCAAAGAACAACCAGCTCATCTTCTCCATCGTGCCCTTCGGCGATGCCCGCCGCTACAATGCCGAGGGCACTTACGCCCGCACGCTCACCAAGGAGGTGGACGGCAAGCAGGTGAGTCTCACGCCCACATCCCATCTCTGGACCTTCCCCTTCCCGCAGGGAGCCTTGGACAACCCCGGCAACGGAAGTTTCGTGCAGAACGTGGAGAAATAATCTTGGAACAACCATAACTCTCTATAAAAAAACAAACAAAAGAAATGAAGAAAACAATCTTATCAACGGCATTGGCACTCCTCTCTCTCGTGAGTGCCAATGCTCAGAATGCCAACGAGAGCGTGGTGATCGCCACCATCAAGGGAATCCCCGACGGAACGGAGATGCAGGCTGTGCTGGCTGCCACCCATCGTGATGAGAAACCTCTCGCCACAGGCGTGGTGAAGGGCGGAAAAATCTCCTTCACCCTCCCCGTAACCGAGGCCCGTATGATTGGCGTAGGTCCCATGGGTGCACCCTACACCTTTACTTACATGACCAAGGGCGGTGAGAACGTGAAGATTTCGCTCACGGCGAAGAACTATGGCGACAACACCAACCCCGGCTACTATGGCGAGGACGTGAAGGTGAGCGGAAGTCCCATGAACGACGAGTACGAGCAGAAAATCGGGTCGGTGAAGGCGAGTCTCGACAAGCTCTACAAGGATTACCATGAGCAGCACAAGGCCATCAACGAGAAGATAGACCAGGCATGGAAGGCAAAGGACACGCTGCTTGCGAAGAAACTGCAGGCAAGCGACGAATACCAGGGTTTTGCCGATGCTGAGACAAAATTCTTCAAGACCGTGGAGGAATCCTACAACAAGCTCTACGCCGACAACAAGGACTCTTGGTGGGGACCCTTCGCCATGCTCAACACGATGAGTTATTTCACCAAGGACAACAAGAAGGAGTGGGCGATGTTCTCCGATGCTGCGAAGAACAGTTTCTATGGGCAGTGCCTGAATGCACAGGTGAACCCCAAAACCTTTGAGGGCGAGGCACTGCCGCAGTTCGACCTCCAGCAGCCCGACGGCTCCAAGAAGAGCATGGCAAGCTGCGTGAAGGGCAAGAAATACTACCTGGTGGACTTCTGGGCGTCCTGGTGCGGTCCTTGCCGCAAGGAGATTCCCAACCTCAAGAAACTCTATGAGCTGTATCAAGACAAGGGATTGGAAATCGTAAGCGTCTCCATCGACAAGAAGGAGGAACAGTGGAAGAAGGCATTGAAGGAGGAGCAGCTGCCCTGGCCCAACGGTGTAGACCGTGCCGGCATCGCCGATGCCTACAAGGTGCGCGCCATCCCCGCCATCTTCCTCGTGGACGGAGCCACAGGCAAGTGCATCGCCGAGAACATCCGTGGTGCGGAACTCGCCATCAAACTGGCGGAACTCTTTAAGTAAAGGTAAAAAAGTAAAAAGGTAAAAAACAGCGGCTTGTGCTTTGTGCATAAGTCGCTGTTTTTTTGGGTGGTGGACCAGCTAGGGCTTGAACCTAGGACCTCCAGATTATGAGTCTGTTGCTCTAACCAACTGAGCTACAAGTCCGGGAATTTCGTGAAATTCGTGTGCAAAGATAATAGCTTTTTGCCAAATTACCAAATATTTTGATGAAAATTTTCTCTTAATCAGATTTTTGCCGTATCTTTGCACCATTATTATTCGTAAGCATGAGGGCTATAAGCAAAATGGACAAAGACAAGAACAAGAATTTCGGCTTGACCGACGAACAAGTGAGACAGAGCAGGGAGAGGCATGGACGTAACGTGCTCACTCCTCCCCAGCGTGCGTCATTGTGGAAACTCTACCTCGACAAGTATCGTGACCCCATCATACAGATTTTGCTGGTGGCGGCGTTCATATCCCTGATACTCGCTTTTATCGAGAAAGACTTCATGGAGACCATCGGCATCTTCGTTGCCGTGTTCCTTGCCACTACCGTGGGCTTTTATTTCGAGAGGGATGCTGCCAAGAAGTTTGACGTCCTCACCGCCCTCGGTGAGGAACAGCCCGTGAAGGTACGCCGTAATGGCAAGGTGGTGGAAATTCCGCGCCATGAGGTGGTCGTGGATGATGTGGTGCTGGTGGAAGTGGGTGACGAGGTGCCCGCCGACGGCGAGCTGATTGTTTCCACCGACCTGCAGATCAACGAGTCGGCACTCACAGGAGAACTTGTGGCGGAGAAATCGACGGAGCCGGGTGGCGACGGAGCCTATCCCCGTAACGTGGCGCTCCGTTCCACGATGGTGATGAACGGACGTGGCGAGATGGTAGTGACGGCTGTGGGTGACGCTACCGAGATCGGTAAGGTGGCGCGCACATCTACTGAGCAGACCGAAGTGAAGACTCCGCTCTATGTGCAGCTCGACAAGCTCGCCAAGATGATTTCCAAGGTGGGCTCCGTGGTGTCTGTCGCCGCTTTCGTCATCTTCCTCGTCCATGATATTCTCACCAACCCGGCATGGGGTGGAAAGGATTATTTCTATCTCGCCGAGATTGTTCTTAATTACTTCATGATGGCGGTGACGCTCATCGTGATGGCTGTGCCCGAGGGACTGCCCATGGCAGTGACCCTCTCCTTGGCGCTCAATATGCGAAGGATGCTGAAGTCCAACAACCTGGTGCGCAAGCTCCATGCCTGCGAGACGATGGGTGCCGTCACGGTAATCTGTACCGACAAGACGGGCACGCTGACACAGAACAAGATGCAGGTGGACACGCTCTTGCTGAAGAATGGCTCCGATGAGTTGCTCTATGATGCCATTGCCGTCAACTCGACAGCAGAGCTGAGCGAGGGCCATGGCATCGGAAACCCTACCGAGTCGGCATTGCTGCTCTGGCTGGGAGACCAAGGCAAGGACTATGGGGAGTTGAGAACCCAGGCAAAGGTCGTTGCCCAACAGCCGTTCTCCACGGAGAAGAAATACATGGCCACGACGGTGATGCAGGATGGCAAGGAATGTAAGTTTGTGAAAGGTGCTCCCGAGATTGTGCTTGCCATGTGCGATGTTCCCGAGAAAGAGTTGAAGGAAGTGAGGGAAGAACTCCTAGGCTTCCAGCGCAAGGCGATGCGCACCTTGGCTTTCGCCTACCAGCAGGCTGGTGAGGGCAGTATGACTCTGCAGGCAGTCGCCGCCATCAACGACCCGCTTCGCAAGGAGGTGCCTGCTGCGGTGAAGGAGTGTCGCAAGGCAGGCATCGAGGTGAAGGTGGTGACGGGCGACACTGCCGCCACTGCCCTTGAGATAGGCAAACAGATTGGCATCTTCGAGGATGACAACAAAAATATCGGAGCTGACGGCGAGATGACTTCGCTTGAGGAACAGATGATTACGGGCGAGCAGTGGCAGGCTCTCTCCGACGAGGAGGCTTATGAGCGCGCCAAGAACATTAGGGTGATGAGCCGTGCCCGACCCACCGACAAGCAGCGACTGGTGGCGATGCTCCAGAAACGTGGTGAGGTGGTGGCTGTGACTGGCGACGGTACCAACGATGCCCCTGCTCTCCACTATGCCCATGTGGGACTTTCGCTGGGCTCTGGCACGTCGGTGGCGAAGGAAGCCTCTGACATGACCTTGCTCGACGACTCCTTCAAGTCCATTGCCAACGCCGTGATGTGGGGACGTTCGCTTTACCGCAACTTGCAGCGGTTCCTCTTCTTCCAGTTGGTAGTGAATGTTGCTGCCCTGCTGTTGGTGCTGGGTGGTGCAGTCATTGGCACGGAAATGCCGCTCACGGTGACGCAGATCCTGTGGGTGAACCTCATCATGGACACTTTCGCAGCCTTGGCTTTGGCTTCGCTGCCTCCATCGCATGAGGTGATGGGGGAGAAGCCTCGCAAGGCTTCCGACTTCATCATCACCAAGGGTGTGGGCTTCGGCATCCTGTTCTGCGGTGTCGCGTTCTTCCTCGTGATGTTCGCCTTCCTCATCTATTGTGAGCGAAGGGGAAAGGGCGGTGTTGACACCCATGAGTTGACGTGGTTCTTCACCACGTTCGTGATGCTCCAGTTCTGGAACCTCTTCAATGCCAAGGCCTTGATGAGCAACCGCACGGCATTCCGCCATCTGTTGCATGACAAGGGAATGTTGTTGGTCTTCGCCCTCGTCTTTGCGGGTCAGTGGCTGATCGTGACCTTCGGCGGCGAGATGTTCCGCACGGTTCCCCTGTCGTTCGGAGAATGGGCAATCATCATTGCTTCCACTTCCGCTGTGTTGTGGATAGGAGAACTGTGGAGGGCAGGCAAGCGTATAATGGCACACCGCCACGGACAGGTAATATAATAAAGAATAGGAATGAAGACAATAAGTTGTTCGAGAGAGGGTGATGGCTTCGTGACGGATACCGCCTTGTCGCCCTGCGTCGCCACCATCGGTTTCTTCGACGGTGTGCATCGGGGACACCAGTTCCTGGTGCGGCGCTTGGTGGAGATGGCAAGGAACGAGGGCATGGAGTCTACGGTAATTACGTTTGACGAGCATCCCCGAAGGGTGTTGCAGAGTGATTTTCAGCCCGAGTTGTTGAGCACGCTCAGCTCCAAGTTGCTGTTGCTCTCGAAGACAGAGGTGGACAATGCCGTGGTCCTGCATTTCGACAAGACGATGGCTGCACTCTCTGCCAGGGGATTCATGGCGCAAGTGTTGCGTGACAAGCTGAACGTGAGGAAACTCTTCATCGGCTACGATCACCGCTTCGGGCACAACCGCGAGGAAACCTTCGAGGACTATGGACGCTACGGAAAGGAGCTGGGCATTGAGGTAATTCGCAACGAGGCGTTCCGGATAGACGGTATCAGCATATCCTCGTCGGTGATTCGTTCCCTGCTGAGGGAGGGCGAGATGGAGATGGCAAATCGCTGTCTGGGCTATCCATACACAATCTTGGGAAAGGTGGTGAACGGTTACCATGAGGGCAGGCGACTCGGTTTCCCCACCGCCAACCTTGACATCTCCCACTTCGGACAGCTGATTCCTGCCCCCGGTGTCTACGCTGTAAGGGTGAGGATGGAAAACACGGTGGAGATGAAGCGGGGTATGATGAACATCGGCATGCGACCCACTTTCGGTGGAACACAGATGACGCTGGAGGCCCACATCTTTAACTTCGAGGGCGACATCTACGGTCAGCTCCTGCTCGTGAGCTTTGTGAAGCGAATCCGCAGCGAGCGGAAGTTCGGAAGCCCCGAGGAGCTGGCGGAGCAACTGGGTGAGGATGAGCAGTCTGTGCTCGCTCTCTTCGAAAAGGAAGAATGTTGAAAAGAATGCCTGGACAATCTATGGCAAAATAAAATAATAAGAATAATGGAAAAGGAAACTTTGAAAAAATGGGCAAGGGGGATTGCCGTCATCCTCTTGGGCTCTCTCGTGTACATAGCAGGACAAGCTGCGGCAACAGGCTTGGGCGGTGGACTTGCGATGCTGGTGAACCATAAGACGTTTAAGGGCGTGATGACCCATCTCGATGTTTATGCCGGCTATTTGTTGTGGGCAAATGTAATTTGCGACTTGATGGTAATTGTAGTGCTCGTGAAGTTGAAATGGGCGGTGTTAGCCTGTGATTATTTTCGCCCGAAGAAGAATAGGATCACCATTTTATGGCTCGCATTGTTTGCGCTGACCATCATGTTGCCCGAGTTGCATATGCAAGAAATCTTGGACCTGAGCGGCGTGGGCGAGACCACTGACAAATTCCTTGAAGGGGCGATGACAGACCCGTTTGGCGTGATGTCAATCGGCATAATTGTTCCCATTGTAGAGGAAGTACTGTTCCGCGGTGTCATCCTCGGCACTTTGCTCAAGCTGTTGGGGCAGAAGAACCATTGGTGGGCTATCCTGATTTCTGCTTTCTTGTTTGGTGGATTTCATGGCAACATGGCTCAATTTGTTTCTGCCGGATGGGCGGGAGTCCTCTATGGTTGGGTAGCTTACCGTACCAAGAGTCTTATACCAAGCATTGTCTTGCATGCTGTAGGCAACTCTGCGGCTTGTATCCTTGCCTTAGTTACCCCCGACGATATGGACGAGATTAGCGACTTGTTTAGCAACTTGTTCCATGGTGACTTGACCACTATGTACATTGCCTTGGGCGTATTGTTCTGCGCGGCCATGGCATGCCTTTCCCAGATAATAATAAGAGTAAGAAAGGATAGTAATCGTTTTTAATCAAAGGAATAACAGAAAATGGCTAAGATTGGTTTGAAAAAGGGTATCATGGACGTAGTCCTTTACCTTATTATATTTATAGTAGTGCAAATTGCCGTGTTGTATGCCGGTGCAGGTATTTGGGCGGCAGTGAAGCAGGAGGGATATATGGAGACTGTCGTGGCCGTGAGCAACGGCAGCAACGCCGTGCTGCTGGCATTGGCAACGGTGTT
>CAVCCB010000045.1:0-15373 GCA_963600595.1 Subdoligranulum sp. APC924/74
GTAATTCTTCGGTATATCAAAATACTCGTCTCTTTTCTTTACTTTCATATCTTGCATTTTTTAATGTGAAACTTCAACTTTACTCTATCACCTTCCAGAAACTCTCGGGCAGGCTGATGTTCCTCACTTCCTTCGCCTCATCAAACAGTGGGGCGATGTCGTCGGGGGCGAAGCCGGCGATGCCGCAGCCGATTGGGGTGACGAGGAACTGGCGGTCGGGATGCTGGCGGGCATAGGCGATGAAGTCGTTGACATAGGGGCGGATGGTTTCCACGCCTCCCTGCATCGTGGGGATGCCGTAGCTGCGGCCCTGCATTCCCACACCCTGCCCCATCACGGCCCCGAAGCGGAGACGGGCGGCGCGGGCGGCTCCGCCACCGTGCATTCCCGCCAAGTTGCTGCCAAACACGAACACTTCGTTCTCCTTCAGAGAGTCTATCCACTGAGGGGTGACCCTTCCTTGTTTCAAATCTTCCATACTCTTCGTTTCGTTGAGGTTGTTGAATATACCTGGAGCAGCCGTCTTTTCGGAAATGTTGCGCCGCATTGTTGGTGCAGCCATTTCTGCCGTTTCGTCGCCGAAGAAACAGTGCGACCCGTATTCCGAGGCATTGAAGTATTGCTTGAAATAGGGAATCACCACGTCGTGCATCATCTTCTGGCAACGCTGGGTGACGGCGGAGGCTGTCATCCCCAGCTCCTTCGCCACGTCCTTGCCCTTGAAGCCCTCGATGTAGAGCATCTTGAGGATGATGGCGTTCTTGCTATCGCGGCCATAGAAGCGGTTGCCAACTTCCTCTATCGTGCGGTAAAGTTCCAGCTCAAACTGGTTGTCGGTCACGTCGAATTTCATCTTCCTATTCTCCTGTCTTGCCTCGAAACTCTCTAAGCGACGTTCCCTCACCACCTCCTTCAACTTGTCGAGTATCAGGAATCGGAAACCGTTTACCATCCATGTCTTGAGCGACACGGAAGGCTTCCTGTCCTCCAAAGGTTTGAAGTCATGCTCACAGAGATAAAGGTAGTATTCATGAACCAGAGAATAGAAGTCCATGCCTGGCTTCTTTCGCAAAAGGTATCGCTTGTCGTAGATGCAATAAGCCACACGACAGTATCCGTAGAAATACTCCCTCACGATGCGTGTATCTGCATGCTTGAAGCCCTGCAGAATCTCATCATCGGAGAGGTAGGACAGTCCCCTTTTCTCCGATTCACCACTATTCTCTGAAAAATTCTTTTCTTCCTTCATATTGCTTTGAAATTTTTGTACTTGTAAAATTCTCATGAGGCGGAAAGGTCCCTCTATGGTAATAGGATTTCCCACCTTATATCATTATAAGAAAAAGGGGAAGGAAAAATTAAGTCAATAGTCCGTTAAATCTTTCTGATATTTATCCAGAGCCTTTGCCTCTCTCTTCCCACGCCAGGATCAGGGCGATGACACCCGAGTAGCTCTTCCTTCCCTCCGCCACATGATTGCCACGGAGATAGAGCTCGAAGATGAAGTCCTGGGCGGCATCGAGTGCCCTGCAACGCTTGGAGAGCCAGTACCGGCGGTCGCTCTTCGCCAACTGGATAATCTCGGGACGGATGCGCTTCAAGTACTTCTCGCCCTCTTCCTCGCCAAGGATACTGAAGACATTGTTCAGGACATGGAAGAAGATGTGGTAGTAACCGCTGAATCTCACCTCCGCATCCGAGGAAGCGGTGCAGACGACGTAGCTGTAGAAATTCGCCTCGCCCTCGTTGCCGATGCCGAGGAAGTGGGCGAACTCATGGGCATAGGTAGAGGGATAGTCGTGGGGGCGCACGTCGCCATTAAGCGTGAACTCGCAGAAGAAGGGTCCCATGCTGCCGGTCACTCCCGCCATCGAGCTCAAAGGGGAGAACACCATCGTCTTCACATGAGGATGCTGATTGAAGGGAGCATTGATGCCGTAACCTCCCATAGATTTCACTGACTTTCCCTTTACCAGTTCTTGGTACCCCTTCAACACCTCCGCAGCTGTCCTTTCCTCAAGACCGCCGGATTCTTCACTCTTCATTCTTCGTTCTTCACTCAATCCGCTCAAAGCGTTGATGCTGTCAGCATAGCGATAGGCGAACTCCCGGAACTTGGCTTCCGACACCTCGGCAGGCTTCATCTTCATTCGGTAAAAAATGTTGGGCTGCGAGTAGTTGAGTCCCCAGGCGATGTAGAACCAGACATACACCCACAGCAGATACTCTCCCACCCTCAGAAGTGCCGCCTTCTTTCTCTTATAGATGGGATAGACGATGCACCATGCGATGCTGAGGGCGATGAATACGTCACCCACGGCAAAGGGAAAGAGTCCCGACACGGGAGAGAGCAAACCGCCGATGAGGGGATAGACACGACAAGTATAGACAGTTCCCAACTGGGGAACCGCCTTGACGAGGGTGACGAGCACGAGCAAGGCGATAAGCAGCCAATGCCTCCGCCTCAACCTGTCAAGCCGTAACGTATGGATAAACTTCATTGTCTTATCCTTTAGAAACCCTACTGCTATAGAAGCGTGCGATGAGTGCACCACTGACATTGTGCCAAACGCTGAAGATGGCACCGGGAACCATTGCCATGGGATAGGCAGCAAAATGAAGCGTGGCGAGTGAACAGGCAAGACCAGAGTTCTGCATACCCACCCCGATGCTGATGGCTATGCATTTCCTGTACTCCATCTTCATCAACTTGGCGACCGTGAATCCGAGGAGAAAGCCGCAGAGGTTGTGAATCATCACCACGAGGATGACCAACAAGCCACTTGAAAGCAGGCTCTCGGCAGAGTGAGAGACAACGATGCCTGTGATAAAGGTGACGGCAAGCGAAGAGAAGCCGGGCAGATACCCGACGGCAGCGGACGTAAACTTAGGGCAATACTTATGTACGATGAAGCCCACGCTGATGGGGAGAATCACCACTTGTACGATGGAGAGGAACATGCTGAGTGCATCCACATGCACATAAGTACCCGCTATCATCCAAGTGAAGAAGGGTGGGAGGAAAGGCGCAAGGACTGTGGCTGCCGCCGTCATTCCCACTGACAGGGCAAGGTCGCCCTTGGCTAAATAGGTCATCACATTGGAAGCCGTGCTACCGGGACAGCAACCTACCAGGATGACACCGATCGCCAGTTCGGGCGGAAGCTGGAACACCTTGGCAAGGAGCCACGCCAGTCCCGGCATGACAATGAACTGTGTCAGACAACCCACAACGACATCCTTAGGACGGCTGAACACCACCTTGAAGTCGTTGGGATTGAGCATCAATCCCATACCGAACATCACCAGGCCGAGCAGCGGATTGATGTATACGAAATCTATCCATTGGAAACTCTTGGGCAACAGCAACGCCACCACCGCCGCCAACAAGACCATCACTCCCACATATCGGGAAATGAAAGTACAAATTTTCTTCATTACTTATCAGAATCAAACAAACCAACACTCTTGAATTTCATTCTCTGATTTTCTTTGTTCTTCACATGGAGTCTCTTTCTCCCGAAGTCAGGGTCAATCTTGAGGAAAGCTGTGACGAGGAAGGTGATGGCACAGCAAGCCATCACGATGATGAAGAACATACGATAGCCCACCATGTCCTTGAGGTAGCCCGACACCATGCCGGGAAGCATCAGCCCCAAATAGGAGATGCCCGTGCAGATGGAATAATGGGAGGTCTTGAACTTGCCCTGACTGTAGAACAGCATGTAGAGAGTGAGAACCGTGAAGCCCAGGCCATAGCCAAACTGCTCCACAAAAAGACAACTTGACACCACGATGAGATCGCTGTTCAAGGAATAACTCAGGTAGATGTATACTACATCGGGAAGAGTGATGGCGCAGACCATCGGCCAGAGCCATTTCTTCATACCATCGCGACTCACCAAGACACCACCGATGATGCCACCGAGCAAGAGCCCGATGAGACCCACAGTGCCATTGGCAAAGCCATATTCCTGGGGCGAAAGTCCCAATCCGCCCTGAGAGTTGGGGCGCAGAATGAAAGTCTTGGTCATCGTGTTGAGCAACGCCTCGGGGAAGCGGTAGAGCAAGAGGAAAAGCATCACGCAAATCGTCTCCGCCACGCCGAACTTCACGAAGAAGGCGCGGAACATATTCTTCAGCTCATGGGCCACCTCACTCACCGTACGCTCCGTCTGCGTATCGTCCGCCGGACGGGGCATGAAGCGGCTATGGTAGAGCCATAGGGCAATGAACAATCCCGCCAGTCCATAGAAGATGAGCGCCCAGGAGAAACGTATCTGGTTGCGGAACATCACCTGCAACACACCCGCCAACATCACCAAAAAGCCATTGACAAAGATGACGGCAAGGCGGTAGAAGGTGTTGCGCAACCCCACGAACTTGGTCTGCGTATGCTCGTCCAGTTCTATCATGTAGAAACCATCGGCGGAAATGTCGTGGGTGGCACTGCAGAAGGCGATGAGAAAAAAGAAGCACATCGTCGCCTGAAACCAGAAGGCAGTGGGCAACGAGAAGGCGATGCCCGCAAGCGAGGCTCCAATGAGCGCCTGCATCGTCAGCACCCACCACCGCTTGGTCTTCAGCAGGTCGATGAAAGGGCTCCACAGGGGTTTGATCACCCAAGGCAGGGCGAGCCATCCCGTGTAGAGACCCACCTCGGTATCGGTAAGTCCCAACTGCATATACATCACTACGGAGAGTGCCGTCACGATTACGTTGGGCAATCCCTCTGCAAAATATAGGGTCGGAATCCAAAACCATGGATTCCGATTATTGTTACTACTCATTGCATTTTATTTTTAATGTTAAGTGTTAAATGTTAAGTGTTAAGAGAACTTCTCCGCTAGGCAATTTAACATTTAACACTTAACATTCAACATTGTTATTTATAAAGCTGCTTGATGTCGGCACCCTGGTAATAGTGCAGGAGGATGGCATCATACTTGTATCCCTCCTCGCCCATCACGGCTGCCCCAATCTGACAGAGTCCCACTCCGTGTCCCCAACCGGCTCCGACTAGCTCGAAACGCTGGGGAACGCCTTGCCCGTCCTCATCATACTTGTCCACCACGAAGGCAGAGCTGTAGAGATGGGAGTCACTGAGGGTACGGCGGATTTCCAGTTCCTTTCCGATAGTGAAGGTCTTCTCGGTACCGATAATCTGGAGTTTGCTGATGCGTCCGCTCTTGCCGCGTTCCACAGCCTTCATATCGAGGATATTGCCTAAGTCCATCTTCAACCTGTCGGCGATGAGCTGCTGCAACTTCTCCTGCGTGAGGATGACCTTCCAGCGGTAGAAGTCAGCGGTCTCCTGGTCGTAGTCGTTGAGCACCTGCGAGAGTACCTTTTTGTCGGTGGTGTTGCAGAAGGCAGGAGGGTTGGAGCGAATCCATCGCTCGGCAGTCGCCTCATCCTCAAGTTTTTCGTTCTTTACTCCGAGAACCAAGTCCCTGACGCTGGCGAGATAGCTCTTCGGCGTATTCTCCCAGCAGTACTGGAACTCCTCGGTCATTCCACCGCAGCATTTCGAGAATCTTGCATCGCAGATGTCGTTTCCGTCCAAGAGCACCTGTCCCTTGGTCTGACGGATTGCCTCTGCCACATGAGGCGAAGTCTCCTTCGTGATGCCTTGGTAACGCTGGCAGTGGTCATCGGCACAAACATCGAAGATGGTATGGTCCTCACGGTCGTACCAGCGGATGAGCATATCATCCTTTTTGACGAAGGAGAAGAAATTGTTGCCGCTCTCCGCCACATCCCTGCGCTTCTTCATCTGCGCCAAGAGCCACGAGCGGGAAATCACTGCGTGCGCCTTGAGCAGTTCCAGACTAGACGTGGCACTCATCTCACTGCTGATGACACTCTCCAGGTATTTCTCTACGGGCAGTTCGTTGATGGCTACAATCTTGTCGCTCTCCACCACGAAGCGGAGCGTCCCGAGGAAGGTCTGCGTCTCCTTGCGTTCCCAGTGGAAGTTGACACCGATGGTGACGTCATTCAACGAGAAGGAGGCATCGGCACTCTGCGGATGGAAGGTGAGCTTGCTATACTGGTTGCCGTTCCAGAGCACACCGCCCTCGGAGAACTCCACGACCTGCTCGCCGACCACTGTCTCACCCTTTGCAAGGTAAGGCTTGTTGAGCGAGAAACGGATTTCCTGACCGCTCACGATGCCGACAGTCACGTTGGGCTGCTTGCCATTATTATATAAGGTGGAATCCTCATGCTGTGCCTCGGCATTCTTGGAAGCCTTGAGCTTGGCGACGATGCACTCCATTTTCTCCCAGCTCACGCCACATTCCTGAAGGATGGCGGTGGCACTCTCATCGGTCAATTTACAGAAGTCTTCCTCCCGGGGGGTGATAATGAGACCACCCATATCTAATGCACCCGGCGAAACCATCACCTGGGCATCTCCATCGGCAAAGTACACCTCCGGGCGATGCTTCTCCCTCGGAATCACCACACTGACATACTCATCTCCCTTGCGCCATGCAATGATGTTCATCATTGGTTCCGTCTCGTCCCCCTTCATGGGAATGGAATGATAGAGGCGGCGGAAGAGGGACTCGTCACTGTTCTCGCTCTTCGAGATGATGACGAAAGCAGGCACTACGAAGTCGCGCACCACGGCAATCTTCTCCTCGTCGTTGAGCGAGATGACGTCAGTGAGGTTGCGCGAGAGACGCTGCCAGTTGGCCTGCAGGGGAAGGATGCCATTGGTTCCTGCCTGGAAATGAAGATGGTCGGGGGCAGATGCGCCACACTTCGGACCGTTATAGAACACCATCAACTCGCTATGCAGCGAGAGGAAACGATGCATCTCTCCATAGTTGCCGAGGATAGCCTGCGGCTGGTGCTTGCGTGAGGGGATGGTGAAGTGGATGGGCAGGATGGGGAATGGATTGACCAAGAGCTGGAACCTCTCGTCCATCTGCTTCGCCATCTGTGGCTTCGGACGGTTCTTGTCGCAAAGGAAGCAAGGGCGCTCGCCGAGAGTCTTCTTGTCTATCTTTGCCCCGGTACTCACGATACGGGCGGGGTTCCACTGCAGTTTCACCTGGGCGGAGAGCTGTCGGGTTTCCACATGCTTGAGGTCACGGAAACGGCGACGGGCATCCTCCCACTTTTCCAGCTGTCGGTTGAAGAACCGGGAGATGCTGCTGTCTTCCATGATGTCAGCCTTGCCTTTCAACATCTGTTGGCGTGCCTTCAGTTCCATGGTGCGCAGGCGGTCTTTGTAGAGGTTGTTGGCGTTCACCCTGTCTATGCTGAGGGCTGCGTCGCTGTTGCCTCCCCAGCGGCGGCAGAGATACAACTCGTCATAGATCCTGCCGATGCGGTAACGGCGGGAGAATGCCAGTCCGAGGGCATAATCCTCGCCATAGCTTGTATTGGGAAACTGTATCTGGCGCACCAGTGGGGTAAAGAAGGCGCGGGGCGCTCCGAGTCCGTTGATGCGCAGGGCATTGTTGCAACCATTGTCCTCGGTCCATTCCTTATGGTCGATGAGCCCCGGGGGCAAGGTGTTGAGGTCGAAGTCGCACATACGGTAGGAGCCGATGACCATCGCCGCCTTCTGCTTGTGGAAAGCATCCACTATCTTCTGAAGCGTCTTGGGCGAGGAGTAGAGGTCATCGCTGTCAAGCTGTACGGCAAACTTTCCGCAATGGTCGCTGTCGATCGCCACGTTCCAGCATCCGCCGATGCCCAGGTCCTTGCGATCGGGCACAATCTGGATGAGCCGCGGGTCGGCGATGCTGTCCAAGATTTCCCCAGTCTTGTCCGTGGAATGGTTGTTGATGACGATGACATTATACTTGAAGTTGGTCTTCTGTGACAGAGCACTCCTCACTGCATCGGCGATGGTCTTCTCGCGATTATAGACGGGAATCACCACAGAAGCCTCGTACTCAAACTCCTGCTCGTCGAAATCGGGCTGGCGGTAGTAGTTGGTATCCACCAGCGCCCCCACCTTGTCCAGGTGGTGGGTGCAGGCATGTTCCATCTCCACCTGTACCTCGCGGTTGCGGGGGTTCACATAGTCAAACTGTTTCTCTCCGCTCTTGCGGGTGTCGAGTTCTTCCTCCGTATAGAGGAACTCGTCGGTATGGAAGATCTCCCCCACCCTGCTCAGGTAGAGCCGCAAGTCGTAGAGTCCGGCATACTGATATTCCGCACGGTCTACCTGCGCCACATAGTCGCGCAGGCTCTTTGACTTGACTAACCACAGGCTACCGAAGTCGAAGTCATCGCGCAGGCTTCCCTGCTGATAGTCGATGACCGGGTGCTTCACCATCGTACCGTTCTCCATGGAATAGTGGTCACTGTAGACCATCACGGCATTGGTGTCACCGGCAATGCGAAGGAACCGCTCCAGGGAGTGAAGTCCCCATTTGACGGGCGTAGTCTTGGTACATAGCATCACATAGTCAGCGTCGCAGCTCTCTGCGATGCTCGTCACCGTGTTGGAACTCTGCAGTCGGTCTATCACTACGAACGCACATCCTTCGGGCACCTGGTGACGGGCTGCGAAGTCATTACTCACCAAGAGATTGATATGTTGGACTGTCTTGTTGTCATGAAGCTCACAAAGTGCTTCCCGGACCATTTCGAGGTCCTCACAAGGCAAAAAGAGGTCTATTTTTTCTCTCATTTTAGCTTAATATATTAAAATATGTGGCAAAGATAATCATTTTTCAGCAAAAAAGCGTATCTTTGCAGTATGAATAACGAAAAAAAACAACTTCTCGGCCTCACACTCGCAGAATTGAAGCAGGTGGCGAAGGACTTAGGGATGCCCGCCTTCACCGGTGGGCAGATGGCGAAGTGGCTCTACGGACAGCATGTAAGGAGCATTGACGAGATGACCAACATCTCCAAGGCAAACCGTGCCAAGCTGTCCGCCGAGTACGAAATAGGATGCGCCGAAGCCATTGACGCACAACATTCGGTGGACGGCACCATCAAATATCTTTTCCCCACACGAAGCGGCAAGTTCGTGGAGACCGTCTACATCCCCGACAAGGACCGCGCCACCCTCTGCGTCTCCTCGCAGGTGGGCTGCAAGATGAACTGTCTCTTCTGCCAGACGGGCAAGCAGGGTTTCGAGGGCAGTTTGCCTGCCGGCGACATTCTGAACCAAATCTACTCCCTGCCCGAGGTGGACAAGCTCACCAACATCGTGTTCATGGGACAGGGCGAGCCAATGGACAATCTCGACAACGTATTGCGTGCCACGGAGATTCTGACTGCCGACTACGGTTGGGCGTGGAGCCCTAAGCGCATAACTGTCAGTTCCGTGGGCATCAGGAACAAGCTGAAGAGATTCCTGGAAGAGAGCGACTGTCATGTGGCTATCAGCCTCCACAACCCCATCCCCGAGGAACGTGCCGAACTGATGCCGGCAGAACGGGGCATGAGCATCGAACAGGTGGTGGAACTGCTGGGCAACTACGACTTCTCCCACCAGCGCCGCCTCTCCTTCGAGTACATCGTCTTCAAGGGCGTAAACGACAGCAAGCAGCACGCCAAGGCAATCGTCAGTCTGCTGAAAGGACTGGAGTGCCGCATCAACCTCATCCGCTTCCATCCCATCCCCGACATCCCCTTGCAGGGAGTAGATGACGAGAAGATGGAGCAGTTCCGCGACTACCTCACCTCGCACGGCGTGTTCACCACCATCCGCGCAAGCCGCGGGCAAGACATCTACGCCGCCTGCGGTCTCCTCAGCACCTCCAAGAAGATCGGGGAAATCAGAGAGCATGAGGAGGAAGAGAAGGCACACAGAATGTAAAACAAATGAATATGGAATCATTTGCATTGACAGCAATGAAATTTCATATAACCTTTCTTCTGCTCTCCATTTTGGTTACAGGCTGCAACGGAGGAAGGAGCAACAGACTGCCCTCCAGCACTGGGCAACCCTACGAGGTAGTGTTGGAAGGCGACACCGCCAATATTGTCGCAGAGATACTGACGGAAGACGTGCCCGGCCTGCCCCAATCGGAGCCTCTCTGTAATGTCATCAACGTGAAGCGGGGAAAGGCGAAAGGCAGCTACTCGGTGGTGAGAACCCGAATCGTGGTAGATATCGACAAAAGACACGACGGATTCTCCGCCAGATCGAGCAAGGACGAGAACGCATCACCGCAGCTCGTGATTCACATCAAGGCGAAATCAGCGGAACAGCTCAAGACGATGCTCTACGACAAGAACGGGCAACCCAACAACAATGCCGAGAAGTTGCGTTCCCTCATCGACCAGAGCGAGCAGCAACACCTCACGGCTGTCATCAAACGGAACCCGGAGAGGCAGCGAGAGGTGAAACGGATGTTCGGACTCGACATGAAGATTCCCCTATCACTGAATGCGGGCAAGAAGGGGAAAGATTTTCTCTGGCTTAGCAACAATGCCGCCTCGGGAATGCAGAACCTGCTCATCTTCAGAGTGAAGAGAAAAGAACGAAGAGGAAAGAATGACGCTCTTGCCGACCTGCAACCACAAGTGGACAGCATCCTCCGCAAGAACATGCCGGGCGAGACAGACAGTATGTATATGGCAATCCCTCGGTTAGCCGAAAGGGGACTCTGGGAGATGAAAGGAGACGCCATGGGCGGTCCCTATGTCATGAGGCTTATACGCCCGGCAACAGGAAAAGATATGATTGCCGTCATCGGATTCGTCTATGCACCCGAAATGAAGAAGCGCAACCTCATCAAACAACTGGAAGCTACCCTCCACACCATACAACAAGAAACAATACAATAAATACAACATAACACAAACAGAAAAAATGGAAGATAAAAAGATAAAAGTGGCAATAACCCACGGAGACACCAACGGAATCGGTTACGAACTGATTTTCAAGTCCTTTGCAGAACCTGAGATACTGGAACTTTGCACTCCCATCATCTATGGTTCGCCCAAGATAGCCGCCTACTACCGCAAGGCACTCAACCTGCCCGGACAGTTCTCTATCATCCAGCATGCGGAAGATGCACAGGACGGGCGCATCAACTTGCTTGCCGTGGTGGACGAGGAGGTGAAGGTAGACATGGGCATGCCCACGCCCGAATCGGGACAGGCAGCCGCCAAGGCACTCGACCACGCCATGACCGACTACCGCAACGGTCTGTACAATGTGCTGGTGACCGCCCCTGTCAACAATGAGAATGCCGCCATAGAGGGTTACGCTTTTCCAGGTCACAAGGCATACATCGAGACCTGCCTGGGCGAAGGCAAGAAGGCACTGAACATCCTGGTGGGCGGCGACCTCCGCATCGCCTCCGTCACAGAAAAGACACCGTTGAAGAATGTACCTGCCAACATCACCCAGGAAAGTATCATCGAGAAGGTAACCATCATGCACCAGACCATCAAGCGTGACTTCAACATCTCCAATCCCCGCATCGCCGTATTGTCGCTCAACCCCAAGAGCAACGAGGACAACAGTTGCGGCGCCGAGGAGAAAGAGATCATCATCCCCGCCATCGACCAACTGGCAGAGCGAGGCATACAGGCATTCGGTCCCTATGCTTCCGACGAGTTCTTCGGCAAGGGCTACTTCACAGAATTCGATGGCATCATGGCAATGTACCACGACCAGGCGACCCTACCCTTCCACTCCCTCTATACGGAAGACGGAATCATCTATACGGCAGGCCTGCCCATCATCCGCACAGGAGCCGACATGACACCCAGCTACAGCATCGCCGGCACCAACCAAGCCGACGAGCAGTCGTTCCGCCAAGCCATCTACCTGGCGATTGACGCCTTCAGGAACCGCAGCAACTACGACGAGGCATACGAGAACCCACTGCCCAAACTCTATCACGAGAAGAGGGACGAAAGTGAGAAAGTGCGCTTCTCCATCCCAAGGAAACATGCCGGCGCACCCTTCCCTCCCAAGTCTGACAAGACTGCCGCCAACAAGAATGTAAAAACTGCTTACAAACCAGTTGGCAATCCAGCCCTCAGACAGGTAGAAAACACAGAAACCAAGGACACGACTCCCACTGAATAAGTAGTCATGTCACCCAAAAACAAGTTTTCTATGGTAATGGAACGTTAAAAAATGCCATAAAAGCAGATATTTCAAAAAAAATGCGTAATTTTGGCAGCTAAATGAACACATCCGAACTTCAGAAGATAAAACAACGTTACAATATCGTCGGCAATAGCGACGGTTTGAACCATGCTCTCGATGTCGCCCTGCAGGTGGCACCGACTGATCTTTCTGTACTCATCATCGGCGAGTCGGGAGTGGGAAAGGAGATTATCCCAAGGGTGATTCACGACAACTCTCCTCGCCGCCGCGAGAAATATTTCGCCATCAACTGTGGAAGTATTCCCGAGGGAACCATCGACAGTGAGCTCTTCGGGCATGAGAAGGGTTCCTTCACGGGTGCCATTGGCGAGAGCGAGGGATATTTCGGGATAGCCAACAAGGGTACCATCTTCCTCGATGAGGTGGGCGAGCTGCCGGTAGCCACACAGGCAAGGCTGCTGCGCGTGCTGGAGACAGGAGAGTATATTCGCGTGGGCGGACAGGAGGTGAGGAAAACGGATGTGCGCATCGTTGCCGCCACCAATGTCAACATGCGCAAGGCGGTCAGCGAGGGACGTTTTCGCGAAGACCTCTACTATCGTCTGAACACCATCCCCATCCAGATGCCTCCGCTCCGCGAACGAGGTAACGACATCGTACTACTGTTCAAGCTCTTCGCCATGCAAATGGCAGAGAAATACCGGTTGCCAAAAATCTCGCTCACTGACGACGCCAAGGAAATCCTCCTGAAATACAAATGGCCAGGCAACGTGAGACAACTCAAGAACATCACAGAACAGATGTCTGTCCTCAGCGAGAACAGAGAGATAGACTCCACCACGCTGCTCCACTTCATCCCGCAGGACGAGGAATCCACACAGCTTGCTACCATTTCCCATCAGAGCGGATCGCATAGCTACGAGAACGAGCGTGAGTTACTCTACAAGATTCTCTACGAGCTGAGAGGCAATGTGAGCGACCTGCGCCGCGACATGAACTCCCTACGCAAGCAGCTCGATGAAGCCCGCCAGCTCAACGGAGCGAGCGGCTTTACGGCGGCACAGCCCATCTCGGCATTGGAACCCATACAATATCCGTCGCCCATTGCCAAGCCTGCGGAAATCCACAGACCGGTAGCGGAGGATGCTGTGGCAGAGGAAATCAACGAGCCGGAATCGCTCAACCTCAACGACCTGGGCAGACAAATGGTGGAGAAAGCACTGGAAAAGAACGGCGGCAACCGAAAGAAAGCCGCACAAGAGTTAGGCATCTCCGACCGGACTCTCTATCGGCGCATCAAGCTCTATGGCTTGGGCAACGACAAGGAGGAAGAAGACGAAGAATAAAAACAGGAATAAGAAAAATGAAGCGTTTTCGCAGACATATATATATAATAGGTGTAGCACTCGTCATAGGCATACTCACCGCTTGCTCCGTAAGCTATAAGTTCAACGGTGCCAGCATTGACTATACCAAGACCAAGACCATACAAATCAGCGACTTCCCCATCCGGAGCACCTATGTATGGGGACCTATGGGACCGATGTTCAACAATCAGTTGAAGGACGAGTTCTCCAGCCATACCCGCCTGCAGCAGGTAAAGCGTAACGGCGACCTCAAGATTGAGGGAGAAATCACGCAATACACGCAGCGGAACAAGGGTGTGTCGAGCGAAGGTTACTCTGCACAGACAGAGTTGTCCATCACAGTCAATGTACGTTTCACCAACAATGCCAACCATGCCGAGGACTTCGAGCGCAAGTTCACTGCATCGAAGAGTTACCCGACGGAGCAAAACCTGAACTCAGTGCAGGAAGAGCTCGTGACGGCAATGGTGGAAGACCTTACAAGACAGATATTCAATGCTACCGTCGCCAACTGGTAAGAAAAGAGAAGGCCGAAGAGTGAAAAATAAAGGACCAAGGGTGGGAATGTGAGAAATCCACCCGGGACAAACATAAGAACAATAGCAAAAGAACGTGGAATTAAGTAGATTAATAGAACATCCGGAGGAGATGAACAGAGAGACGCTCTACAATCTCCGAGGACTGCTGGCACTCTATCCATACTACCAGACAGCCCGGCTGCTGATGCTGCAGAATCTCTACTTGCTCCATGACCCAAGCTTTGATGAGGAACTAAGGCGGGCAGCCATCTACATCACCGACCGGAAAGTAATCTTCCAAATGGTGGAAGCCGCCCATTACAAACTGAAGAAGCAAGAGGAGAAAGCACCGTTGCCCAACCAGTTGAAGAAGACGGCAACCGACCGCACCATCGACCTCATCGACAACTTCCTCGACTCCATCCCCGCAGAAGAGAAAGAGGAGGAGAAGAAAAAGAAGAAAGACAGGAAAAGGAAGCCGACACCCGCAGATGCAGCAGTGGACTATGTGACATACCTCTTGGAGACCGAGGACGAGGAAGAAGAAAACGGGCAGGTAGAAAACCCATCCCGGACACTGACCCTCATCGACACCTTCATGGATGACGGAGGTTTCAAATTGCCCAAGGACACCGCTGAGGACTACCGCCCCCAATATACGCCAGAGATTGAGGATGAGAACCCGAGTGGGGAGCAGTCTGCCAGCAGCGGCGTGTTCACGGAGACCTTGGCGCGCATCTACATCAAGCAAGGCAAATACGAGAGGGCACTCGACATCATCACGAGGCTTTACAAGAGCCACCCCCACAAGAGTGCCTACTACACCGACCAGATGCGCTTCCTGGAGAAACTGATAATAAATAGTAAAAACAATAAAAATAAGATTTAAGAAAATGGCTTACACATTATTTGTAGTATTGATCGTCCTGGTGTCATTGCTGATGATTTTCATCGTACTCATCCAGGAATCCAAAGGAGGCGGTCTTGCGTCCAACTTCTCGTCATCCAACTCTATCATGGGTGTCCGCAAGACCACTGACGTTGTGGAAAAATTGACATGGGGCCTCGCCGCCGCCATGGTTATCATTAGCGTGGCTTGCGCTTACGTGGCTCCACAGGCTGTTGGCGAAAGTAGCGTCATGGAGGGTGCCACCCAAGAGCAGACAGCTCTCCCAGCTATGCCGGGTGCCGGCAACAATGCTGCCGATGGTGCCAAGAATACCGCTCCAGCAGGTGCCTCAGCAGGCCAAAATGCCGCTCCTGTAGCACCAAAAGCCCCCGCAAAGTAATTTTTTTTAAAAAAAGTACGGAAAATATTTGGTGGAAACAAATATTTTCCGTACCTTTGCACTCGCTTAAAAGGAACACCGCTTAAGCATTGCTAACATGGTGGACGTAGTTCAGTTGGTTAGAGCGTCAGATTGTGGTTCTGAATG
>CAVCCB010000046.1:0-15302 GCA_963600595.1 Subdoligranulum sp. APC924/74
CTACCTCGGTGAGGCGTTGCAACACTTGCTGGAGGATGTATCTGCTGCCGTGGCAGGAAATCTCGGTGGAGTCCTCGCCCGTGTAACTGTGCGGGGCACGGAACACGCTCACCAGTACATCGTCTATCGTTTTGCCATCCTTGTCATATACATCACCATAATGAAGGGTATTTGCCCTCGCTTCAGACAAAGGCTTGCCGCTGGCAGAGGTAAATATTTTGTCAGTGATTTCAATGGCATGATTTCCACTCAGGCGGATGATTCCGATTGCACCGCCAGCCTGTGTAGCCAGGGCGCAGATACATTCTTCTGTCATATTTTGTGTTTGTTTAAAAAATCAGATGCGGTCGAGTACCAACTTGATGAGGCTGTCGATACTGTTCTTATAGCCTGTATTGGCGCTCTTGGTACGGCGGTTAGCGATTACCATGCAGCAGGTCATTGCCTTATGTCCGAGCAAGAGAGAGAGACCGGCGAGAGCCGAGCTCTCCATCTCGAAGTTGTTGACACGCAATCCCTTGTATTCGAAATCCTCAATCTTTTGATTCAACTCTGGGTCGGCGAGGGGGATGCGGAGTTCCCGGCCTTGCGGACCATAGAAACCGCCGCAAGCAATGGTGATGCCTCTTACCATGTCGTCTTGGGCGATGCGGTCGAGCAATTCGGGGTCGTTGTTCACGCAATAGGGGTTGCCAATCTGGTCTGCCCATTTCACCTGGCGCTTGAACTCAGCCTCGGTCTCAAGGTCGCACACCTCGTTGCGGCGGGCGTAGAAGTTGAGCAGTCCGTCGAAGCCGATGCTCTTCTCTGTTGCCACGTATGTACCGGCGGGCGTATTGAGTTGCAGTCCGCCGCAGGTGCCGATACGCACGAGGGTGAGGGTAGTGTGCTCGGGCTTCTCGGTGCGCGTCTTGAAGTCAATGTTCTTGAGCGCGTCCAGTTCGTTGAGTACGATGTCGATGTTGTCACATCCGATACCGGTGCTTTGCACCGTGATACGTTTGCCCTTGTAGATGCCGGTGATGCTGTGAAACTCGCGGCTCTCCACCTCGCACTCCTGAGAGTCGAAGTGGGAGGCTACGAGCGACACTCTGCCAGGGTCGCCCACCAGGATTACTTTATCAGCCAGTTGCTCTGGCTTGAGATGGAGGTGGAAGCAGCTTCCGTCCTGGTTGATGATCAGTTCTGATTCTGCGAAAAATTTTGCCATTTTTTTAGGTTTTAGATGATTTGTAATACCTTCTCATAGTGGAGATGGGGTATTTTATGAAATGTATTTAAGAATCTGTTTGCTTATCCTGCCTTTCTTGGCTGGTAGAGGCATGAAGCCCTCCGTGAGTCCTGTATTCTCTGTCATTGCTTGAAAAACGGAGGCGGAGTAACAGGAAAGCTTGAGACTTTTCAGCTCGGCACAGAGGGCATCCTCGTCATAATTGTCGGCATAGAGCAATGTGTGTAAGTCGTCAAGGTATTTCTTTGGGATGTTCTTGTGTGGCATCCTGCTATGTATCTGCATAATTTGAGCGACAATGGCATCCTTGGTTTGCGATGCTATCATTTCAGCTTTGCGCCGTTCGAAAACGGATAGTGCCGTAGTCGCTATATTGTTCAGTCCCTCAGTCATCTCGGCCTCGGTGACGAGCCGGGTGTAATTGGAATAGCGCAAGAGGGTGATGTTCTTGTTCCATCCCAGTTTCATAAGGTTGTCTCTCTCCATGGCTGTTGTCGCGATGACGAGGTCGGCTTTCCTGTACATTCTCTTTTGGTAGCAGAGCGATTGGAAAGTACGCTTGATGAGAGGTACCTCCCTGTTTCTGCAAGAGAGGTCTCCCAACGGACAAACAATATAGGGGATGCCCATCCTGAAAGATTTCTTTGCCAGGCGGGCTCCCTTCGTATTCCATGCTCCTATGATGAACACCACGTCTGCATCAGACAGAGTCGGGGTGATGTCGCACATTTCGCCGAGGGCTGAAAAGTAAGCTTGATACATGCTGTATCGCTTCTTCCGGGAGGTAATGAACAGATACGCTTTCATCGCTTTGTCGTTAGTGTCTTGTTATAACTTGTGACTTGTGAAGTCATTCTTGTCGGCGCGCCAATAGCGCAGCTTGTCGGCGAGGTTTCGCCAGACGATACCATATTCATAGAAGGGCAGGCTGAAAGCCGAGAGTTGGGTGTCGAACCGTTTGACGGCGTTCTTGGCGATGACCATGCGAAGAACAAACAACAACAGCAGGGCGAAGCCTGCGCATCCGGTAAGAATCCTGTCTTGTGCAAGAATGGAACATGCCAACGCCAACGTAGAGGCAATGAGGCTAAGATGCGGGAACAAGTGGTCGAAAAACATCAGGGCCCGCATGGAGTCGGCACGGTAGATAGACTTGCGTGATGCCTGTAGGTAAAGGTGGGCATTTCGCCAGTTCTTCGTCGTGGGTTCCTCGTGGAGAAGCCATGCTTCAGGGGTGATTTCCACCGCCGTGTTTCCACATTGCCCATACTTGTTGACCAAGAGGTCGTATTCGCCACGCACCAGTTCCAGGTTGCCCTGGTAGCCTTGCTCCCTCATGAAGTCACTCTTTCGGAAAGCCAAGTTGGGCATGTGTGAACGGTAGCCGAATGTGCGCTGTGCACGGCGAAGCACATAGTATGCCTTGCGTATATTCTCGAAACGTCTTACTCCAGTGGTCTCTTCATCCAATGCCGTGTAGCCCAAGACGAGATGGTTTCCGTCATGGCATCTTCTTGCCATGGCAGACAGCCAATTGTCTCCTGTGGGGCGACAGGTCGGTTCGGTGAGAATAATCCATTCGTATTTGGACGCTTTCACGCCCAATGTTATCTGTAATTTCTTGCGACTCATATAGCGGGAACTCTCAGGAATGAATGTATAGTAAAGGTGAGAGTTCTCTGCACTCAGCCGCTTCAGGTAATCCAAGGTGTCGCCGTCTGTGCTTTGGCACACTACGATCACCTGGTATTCCCTGTATTGCTGGTTCAGGAACACGGGCAAGTTGCGTTGCAGTTCTGGCAACTGGTTGTGCGCAGTGATGAGGACTGTGACGGGTTCCTGTGTTACGTTGTCATCTTCCTCAAAATACAACTTGCGCAAAAATGGATTTACCAGCGACCCTAAGACCGCCAATAAAACCACTGTTGCGCCAGCAATAAGGGTTGTCAAACCAATTGTTATCATTTATATTTTCCTCTCGTTTTCTTTAAGGGGTATCATCAGGGCACCTTAGAAGTCCTCTGTGATATAGCCCTTGGGTAACTTGCGGCAGTTATACTGGCTTGCCATGATTTCTCCATAGGCGCCAGCGCTGCGCAAGGCTATCAAGTCGCCGCGATGGGTCTTGTTCAGGTCGGTTGCCTTGGCAAAGACGTCGCTAGACTCGCAGATGGGACCCACCACGTCGTAGGTCTCCTCAGGCTCGTCGCTTGAGATATTCTCAATCTTATGGAATGCCTGATAAAGGGCGGGGCGGATGAGGTCCGTCATGCCTGCGTCGACGATGGCAAACTGTTTGGCAGTGCCATGCTTGACATAAAGGGTGCGTGTAATCAAGCTGCCCATCTGGCCAACAACGGCACGGCCCAGTTCGAAATGTAACTTCTGACCTTCGCGTAGTTTTAGAAATTTGGCATATGTGTCAAAATATGCCTTGAAGTCGGGGATAGGCACTCTGTTGGGATGGTTGTAGTCAATGCCTAGTCCACCTCCCACATTGATGTTGGGGATGCTTATGTGATGGCTTTCCAGTAGGGTCTGTAGTTCGTTAATACGGTTGCACAAAGCCTCAAAGTCACCCATATCAAGTATCTGACTGCCAATGTGAAAATGGAGGCCAATAAACTTGACGTTCTTCATATTTGCAGCTTCCTCTATAACGCTTTCCATGTCCTGCATGGCGATGCCAAACTTGTTCTCAGCGAGTCCTGTAGTGATATTGGCATGTGTGTGTGCCCCCACATCGGGATTGATGCGGAAGCATACGTGTGCAACCTTGCCTTGCTTCTCTGCAAGTTCGTTGATGACTTCCAATTCGGGGATGCTCTCTACATTGAAACAGAAGATGCCTTTCTCCAATCCGAGGTTGATCTCCCAGTCGCTTTTACCCACGCCGGCATATACTATCTTGGCTGCGGGGAAGCCGGCGCTGACGGCAGTCTGAATCTCACCTCCGCTCACGCAGTCGGCTCCCAGTCCTGCCTGGGCGATGATGTTGAGCACTTTGGGGTTGGCGTTTGCCTTTACTGCGTAGTGCACCTCGAATCCCACGTGCTTGCCTGCCTCCGCATTGATGGTGCGGAGGGTCTCGCGCAGCACCTGTGTGTCATAATAATAGAATGGAGTCTCTATATCTTTGAATTTGTCTATAGGGAATATACCTTTCATACTGATGTCTGAATGATGTTGTTAATCCTTGAAAAGAACATTGCTCAAGTTCTGGAGCGCCTGCTTTTTGTCTTTCTCCTTGATGAGGAAAGAGATGTTGTAGTTGGAGCCCCCATAGGAAATCATGCGCACGGGGATGTTCTTCATCGCGTCGGTGGCGAGTGTCTCGAAACCCACGTTGCTCCAGTCCAGATCGCCCACTACGCAGATGATGCACATATCGGAGTCCACCGTCACTGTACCGTATTTCTTCAGTTCGTTGACGATGTCATTGAGATGTGCGTCTCTGTCGATGCTCATGCTCACGCCCACCTCTGAGGTGGCAATCATGTCAATGGGAGTCTGGTAGCTCTCGAAGATCTCGAACACCTTGCGCAGGAAACCTGTGGCGAGCAGCATACGGCTACTCTTGATTTTGATGGCGGTGATGTTGTCCTTGGCAGCCACGGCTTTGATTTTGCCGCGAACGATGACGTTGTCGATGATGGTGCCATCTGCCTTGGGGTCCATCGTGTTCTTCAGGCGCACGGGAATGCCGGCATACTTGGCTGGCTGCACGCAGGTGGGGTGGAGAATTTTTGCACCGAAGTAAGCCAACTCGGCGGCTTCCTCGAAGTTGAGCTGGCGCACTGCCTCTGTGTGCTCCACCACGCGCGGGTCATTGTTGTGCATACCGTCGATATCTGTCCAGATCTGGATTTCCTCGGCGGGGAGTGCTGCACCGATGAGGGAAGCAGTATAGTCACTGCCTCCGCGCTGCAGGTTGTCAATCTCGCCATAGGCGTTGCGGCAGATGAATCCCTGGGTGACGTAAATCTGATAGTCAGGGTTCTGCTCCATGATTGCCGCCAGTTTCTCCTTGATATATTGTGGATCAGGCTCTGCGTTCTTGTCAGTGCGCATAAAGTCTAAAGCACTGAGCAATAAAGTATTTATGCCTTGTTCCTTCAAGTAGTTTACAACCATGTTGGTACTCATGATCTCTCCCTGTGCAACGATGCTTTTCTCCTCGAAGGATGTGAAGAGATCCTTGGTGAAAGAACGAAGGTAGTCGAACTCTCCGTACAGGAACTCGCGTGTGGTCTGCTTCATCTCCTCAGTTGAGTAAAGTTCTTCCACGTGCTGCATGTATTTTTTCTCAAGGGCGTTGATTATCTCGTTGGCTCCCTCAGGGTTCTTCTTGTAGAGATAGTCAGAGATTTCAACGAGAGAGTTTGTCGTACCACTCATCGCAGACAACACGATGAAAGCGGGTTCACCCGATTCTGTAATCAAGGAGGCTACTTCCTGCATGCGCTTGGGAGTGCCGACAGAAGTTCCTCCGAATTTCATTACCTTCATAGCTGTAATATTTTTGTTAATTTATAATTTACAATTTATAATTATCCATTATCAATTCTCTTCCCCGTCCTCGGCAAGGTCGATGTGGTTGTATTCGTGGGTTACGTCGTGGATATCACCGTCCTGGCATCGGTAGACGATGCCAGGAAACTTGTCGAGCATGGGGATGTTGTGGGTAGTCATCACCACTGCCGCCCCGCTTTTCGCCACTCCCTTCAGCAGGGCTACAATGTTGCTTGCTGTCTCGGGGTCGAGGTTGCCGGTAGGCTCATCGGCGATAATGATCTTGGGGTTGTTGAGAATGGCGCGTGCAATGGCGATGCGTTGTTGCTCGCCGCCGGAGAGTTCGTGTGGCATTTTATCAATCTTCTCTGCCATGCCCACCTCGTTGAGCACCTCTTCAATCCTATCGCTGATCGTATTCTTGCCTTTCCAGCCTGTTGCCTTGAGTACGAATTCCAGGTTCTTGCGCACGCTCCTGTCATGGAGCAACTGGAAATCCTGGAAGATGATGCCCAGTTCCCTTCGCAGTGCGGGTATTTCCTTGCGCCTGATTGTCTTGAGGTCTCGCCCCAGGATTTCCGCCTTCTCCGTCTCGTCCTTCAGCAGGTCCAGCTCACAATAGAGGGTCTTAAGCAGGGAACTCTTTCCGGAGCCCACCTTGCCGATGATGTAGGCGAACTCGCCCTCGTCGATGTGGAAGTTGACGTTCTGCAGGATGCACTTGTCGACTTGGTATATGTTTACGTTCTGATAATCTATCAACATGGTCTTGTCGCAATATGATGTTATTCTTTACTCTTGGCTGCTCGGCGCTTGCTGTCCCAGTTGGGGTCGTGGCGCATCTGCAGTTCCTTGGCGATGTCTTCTATTCTCAATCCCTTGCTGGTGAGCAGCACGATGAGGTGGTAGAGTAGGTCGGAAGACTCATAGATAAGCTTCCCGTCGTTGCCGTTGGTGGCTTCAATGATGGTCTCAACAGCTTCTTCTCCAACTTTTTGTGCCATTTTATTGACGCCTTTCTTGAAGAGGCTGGTGGTGTAGCTTCCCTCCGGCATCTCCGTGTGTCGCTTGTCGATGAAGTCCTGCAGTTCCGAGAGGAAGAGGATGGGGTTGATGTCGTTGGTGCCGCCCCAGCAGGTGTCGGTGCCCTTGTGGCAGGTGGGACCGTCGGGGTGAACTGTTACTAGCAGAGTGTCGTTGTCGCAGTCGTTCTGGATGCTGATGACGTTCAGGAAGTTGCCCGATGTCTCGCCCTTTGTCCAAAGGCAGTTGCGTGACCTGCTCCAGAAGGTTACCTTTTTCGTTGCTATGGTCTTTTCGTAAGCCTCCTTGTTCATGAAGCCCAGCATCAGCACGTTCTTGGTAACGGCGTCCTGGATAATGGCTGGAACAAGGCCGTTCATTTTCTCAAAATCAATCTCCATTTTATTGTCGTTTTTTGTTCTTTTACGTTTGGAAAATCTCATTCTATAACCTTACGTTGATGCCTTCTCCGCGAAGGTATCTCTTGAGGTCATGGATGTTAATCTCTCCGAAGTGGAAGACACTTGCCGCCAGTGCTGCATCTGCCTTTCCCAGGGTGAAGGCGTCGCGGAAATGCTCCATACTGCCTGCACCGCCCGATGCGATGATGGGGATGCTCACCTCTTCCGACAGGCGGGCGAGTGCCTCGTTGGCAAATCCCTGTTTCACTCCGTCATGGTTCATGCTGGTGAAGAGGATTTCTCCCGCACCGCGGTCGGCCACTTCTCTTGCCCAGTCGAAGAGTCCCAGCTCCACCCGTTCCCTGCCGCCTTTGACATAGCAGTACCATCCGTCCTCGTCGAGTCGGGCGTCGATGGCGCAGACGCACACCTGCGAGCCGTAGTGGTTGGCTATCTCCGAAATCAGCCCTGGGTTTCGGATGGCGGCACTGTTGACGCTTACCTTGTCGGCACCGGCATTGAGCAGGCGGTCCACGTCTTTGAGTTCGTTGATACCGCCTCCCACGGTGAAGGGGATATTGATTTCGGATGCCACGCGGGTTACCATGTCAGTGAAGGTCTTGCGTCCCTCGAAACTCGCCGTGATGTCGAGAAACACCAGTTCGTCAGCACCGGCATCGCTGTATGCCTTGCCCAGTTCCACGGGGTCGCCAGCGCTCCTGAGGTTCACGAAGTTGGTACCCTTGACGGTCTCTCCGTTCTTCACGTCGAGGCAGGGGATGATGCGCTTTGCCAGTCCCTTGGTCTTGCCCAGAAGTTGCCAGGCATTGATTCTGCCCTCGTAGAAAGCCTTGCCGAAGACCACTGCAGGAATGCCCGCTACTTCGAGTGCCTGGACATCGTCGTTGCACGACACGCCACCGCTGGCTATCAGGTGCAGATCGGGATAGGCTGCCATCACCTCTTTATATAGTTCGATGGCGGGTCCGTTGAGCGTTCCGTCCTTGCTGATTTCCGTGCAGAGCACGTTTCGCACGCCTTTGTCTACGTATTGTTTGAGGAAGGGCAGGAGGTCTTCGGAGGAATCTTCCTTCCATCCGTTGATGGAAATCTTGCCGTTTCTCACGTCGGCGCCGAGGATGAGCTTTTCCGCCCCGTATTTCTCCAGCCATTCCATGAAGAGGGCGGGATGGGTAACGGCGATGCTTCCCACGGTAACCATAGAGGCTCCGTTGCCGAATGCTTTCTGGATGTCTTCCTCTGTCTTGATGCCACCACCGAAGTCCACTGTCAGCGAGGTGTTTTGGGTGATTGCCCTCAGTGCTTCCACGTTGACGATATGTTTCGACTTGGCTCCGTCAAGGTCCACCACGTGCAGGCGCTTGAATCCCAGGCGCTCGAAATTCTTGGCTACTTCCACGGGACTAGAACTGTAGACGGTTTTCAGGTCGTAGTCGCCCTTGGTGAGGCGCACGCACTGTCCGTTAATCAGGTCGATGGCGGGTATAAGCTCTATCTTCATAATTCCAAGAAGTTTTTTAGTATCGCTTCGCCCACCTTGCCGCTTTTCTCGGGGTGGAACTGGCAGGTGTAGAAGTTGTCCTTGTGGAGCGAAGCACTGTAGGGGAGGATGTAGTCGGCAGTGGCGACGGTCTCCTCGCACAGCGGCACGTAATAGCTGTGTACGAAATAGGCGTAGGGGTGTGCCAGTGCTTTCAGTCCGTTGCCGGGATGGACTCCGAAGCCCTTGTAGAGACCAGTCTTCAGATTGTAGATCTCGTTCCAGCCCATGGCGGGAACTTTGTCCTCATGTCTCTGGGGCACGAAGCGCTTCACGTCTACATCGAAGATGCCGATGCAGTCGACGTCGCCCTCCTCGGAGTGGCGACAGAGGAGCTGCTGCCCCACACAGATGCCCAGTACGGGCTGCTTCAGGTCCTTGATGAGTTGGTCAAGACGGTGTTCCCTGAGGTAGTCCATGGCTTCCCTTGCCTGACCCTGCCCAGGGAACAGCACGCGGTCAGCCTTCTGGAGCTTTTCGGCATCGTCCGTAAGGATGGGATCAATGTCCAACCGCTTCATGGCGTTGACCACGGAGTAGATATTTCCTGCGTTGTATTTTACTATTGCTACATCCATAACCTAACGTTTGTTTGTTTACAGATGCAAAGATACGTATTTTCTTTCAATCAAAAGAAAATATCAGCAAAAAGATGAAGAATTATTGTGCTTTTGTTTCAGACCGTAAGCGAAAAGAGAATAATTATTCGTCTTTGCTGTCTGCCGAGCGCAAAATGACAGATGTGGCACCGATGGTGAAGAGTGTTCCATCTTCAATGATGCGGCGCTCGCGGTCCCCCAGGATTTGGTTGTCCACGAAAGTACCGGTGTAGCTCGGTCCGTCGCGTAGCACATACTTGAGCTTGCCCTTCTTGTCGCGGCTCACGTTGATGACGCAGTGGTTCATGTCAACACTGGGGTCCACGGTTTCGATGGGGCAGTTGATGCCGCTGTTCTTCATGTAGCGTCCTATTACGTTGTCGCCCATCTGCAATGGGATAACCTGCTTGTAGGCGAATACATTCTCGATGACCACGATGGAACCCACGCCGTTCTCGTTGGCGTTCTCGTCGATTTTCTCCTCCTTGCGGGTGTCGCGCAGTTTGGACACGCCCATACGGATGCCAAACTGCTTGTTGCACTGTGGGCATACGAATACCAGACTCTGCCCGGCTTGGTATTTCTTCTCATCGAAGGTGATGAAATTGTCACATTTGGGACAACGTACTCTCTTCATGCTATAATAGGGGGAATAGTTTGTTCTTCTGTTGTTTATTCATTCACTTTGGTGACCCATCCATCGGCGAAAGCCTCGTCGGCATGGAGCCTGTTCAGCTCGCTATAAGCCTGCGCCTCTGTACTGTACGTTCCGTAGATTACCTTTACGTTGGAGGCGGTAATCAGTACTCTCGCTGCCTTGAAGCCCTTGTTCTGCAAGCGCTCGGCATAGTTGGCGGCGTTGTGCTTGGTGACGCGGCTCGCCAAGACAATGCTATAATAAGATGTGTTCCCTTGCGTCTCCTCGTCCTCCCGCAGTGTTTCCTTTGCTGCAGCGGGCTCCGCCTGGCCTTCCTGGTTGAGCACGAGGCTTTGGGTGTTCTTCGCACTGGTGATTTCCTTGGGCATGATGCGTGTCAGAAGGTTTGTGTCTATCTGGCTCTTCTGCAGGCCAGGGGTTCCCAACGGGGTGGAGAGAGAGAAGAATGCCACCAAAGCGATGCATGCCGCCACCAGGTTGCGGAGGAAGCTCTTTCTAATCTGGATGAACTCTGCAGACTTTTCCTTGCTGTCCTCTTCTTCTACCAGAGCGGGGGAGACAGCGCAATTGATCTCTTCTTTCAGCGAAGCCACCTTAACAGCCTCTTTTTCAGCGAAGAGGGGAGAGGTTCCCTTCTCGGAAGGCTCCTCAGCGGCATCTGCACTTGCCAACGGGCGGATGTCGAAACCTCCCAAGCCGTAAAGATCGGGTGTCAGGATACCTGCCTCGCACGGCTCGAAGTTGTAGTTCCCGCCCTCGTTGATGGAGAGGATGCCGATGCCGTTGAGTTCGTAGCTGCCCGTCTCCGCCAATACCTGGCGCATCTCGGTGACCTCGTCCGCAATGCGGTGGATGGCCTCGGGATAGCTGATGTCGTATGCCTCGACATACGACTGGGCGAGCAGGGAGTCGTTCATCGTGAGTTGCGGATTGAAGCCAATGGTTCTAAGTGGTGGCAGAAACATACAGTCTCTGCCATCATAACGTGCTTCTACATGATGGGCCGTAAAGCCTCCGAAATCGGGGACTATCACACAGTCGTGGTCCAAGAGTAGGATCTCTATATGTCTTTCCAGTTCAATCACGGTTGCAAAGGTAGTCATTTTCCCCGAAATGACCAAGTGTTTCGGGTAAAAAAAAGTTATAAGTGATAAAATGTCTGATTTGTTTTGCTATTCCGGTAAAAAGCAGTATCTTTGTGCCTAAAATTAAGAAGGTACAAGAAAAATGGAATATATAGAAACGGAAATCAAGGATGTCTGGGTGATAAAACCGCAGGTCTTTGGTGATGCTCGCGGCTATTTTTTTGAAGTGTGGAAACAGGCTGACTTCGACCGGCACATAGGCCATCATGTGGAGTTTGTGCAGGACAATGAGTCGAAGTCCAGCTACGGCGTGCTCCGCGGTCTCCACTACCAGAAAGGCGAGTACTCGCAGGCGAAGCTGGTGCGCGTAGTGAAGGGCAGGGTGCTCGACGTGGCAGTGGACTTGCGCAAGAGCAGTGCCACGTTCGGCAAGTATGTGGCGGTGGAACTGAGCGACACGAACAAGCGCCAGCTCTTCATCCCCCGCGGCTTCGCCCACGGCTTCCTGGTGCTCAGCGAGGAGGCGGTCTTCACCTACAAGGTTGACAATGCGTACGCCCCCCAGCAGGAGGCGAGCATCCGTTGGGATGACCCCGACATCCACGTGGAGTGGCCCGTCGCCAAGGAAGCCGTCCTCACCTCGGAAAAGGACCTGATGAAGGCTGTCTCCCTCCGCGATGCTGAGGTTTTCGAATAAAAGTAGAGTTTTTACATTCCCCGATGAATAACCAGATTATACGTTCGTTGACAATGTCGTTGGGCATCCTCGTCCTTTTCGCCGGCTGCAAGAGCAAGGCGGAGAAGGTGGAAGCCCCACAGGAGGATGCCGCTGCGAAGAAGATGATGCAGGGCATCTGGCTGAACGACGACGAGGATGACGTGGCCTTTCGCGTGAAGGGCGACACCATCTACTACCCCGATTCCACCAGCCAGCCCACCTATTTCTTTGTGCAGGCTGACACGCTCGTCATGCGAGGCGGCAACGAGGTAAAGTATCCCATCGTGAAGCTGGCAGAGCACCTGCTGGTCTTCAAGAACCAGAACGGAGACGTGGTGAAGCTGGAGAAGACCAGCGACGCCTCCTATCTGCGCCAGTTCGAGCACCGGCGTCCCGTGGCGCTCAACCAGAACACGGTCATCAAGCGCGACACGGTCGTAACCTTCGGCGAGGAGCGCTATCACCTCTACGTGCAGGTGAACCCCACCACCTACAAGGTATACAAGAACACCTACAACGACGACGGTGTGGAGGTAGACAACGTGTACTATGATAACATCGTCAACATCAACGTCTATCACGGCAGCGAGAAACTCTTCTCGCGCGACTTCCACAAGAAGGACTTTTCGGGCGAGGTGCCAGCCTCGTTCCTGAAGCAGGCTGTGTTGAGCGACATGACATTCAGCAAGGCAGATGCGCAGGGTATCCATTACCTCGCCATTCTCGCCATGCCAGACAGTTCACTGAGCTACCAGGTAGAGGTGACCGTCTCCTTCTCTGGCAAGATGTCGGTACATATCGTAGGGGGATAAAGAGGGCTTTCCCGGTCGGGGAAGTCTTGAATCAAAGATTATTGGAAAAATTTTAAAATCAAGAATAATGGTGAATAAAAAGAAAAGATGGCATTGCCTGCCTGGCGAACCCCTCACGGAGCTTGACAAGCAAGTGATGTACTGGGAGAACAAGGGCAAACTCGTGCCCACCCGTGACCTGATAAAGACCCCCGAGCAGATAGAGGGCATCCGCAAAAGCGGTGTCGTGAACACAGGATGCCTCGACGAGGTGGCACGACAGATTCATGCGGGCATGAACACGCAGGAGATTGACGACATCTGTATGCAGTACTGCAAGGACAACAACGCCATCCCCGCCTGCCTCAACTACGAGGGCTACCCCAAGAGCGTCTGCACCAGCATCAACGAGGTGGTATGCCACGGAGTGCCCAAGAAGGAGGACGTGCTGCAGGAGGGTGATATCGTGAACGTGGACATGACCACCATCGTGGACGGCTACTATGCAGACGCCTCGCGAATGTTCATCATCGGCAAGACCACCCCCGAGAAGGAACAACTGGTACGTGTGGCCAAGGAGTGCCTGGAGATAGGTGCCGAGGCAGCAAAGCCCTACAGTTTCGTGGGCGACATCGGCCACGCCATCGAGAAGCACTGTAAGAAATACAACTACGGTGTGGTGCGCGACCTCTGCGGCCACGGTGTTGGACTGCAGTTCCACGAGGAGCCCGAGGTGCTCCACTACGGCCACAAGGGCACGGGCATGCTGCTGGTACCGGGCATGGTGTTCACGATAGAACCGATGATCAACATGGGTACCTGGAAGGTATTCATCGATGCCGACGACCCCTACGGATGGGAGGTGATTACGGGCGACGAGAAGCCCTCGGCACAGTGGGAGCACACGTTTGTGATGACAGAGCATGGCGTGGAGGTGCTTACATATTAATATAATAAGGTAGAGGAACAATGGAAGAACAGAAGGACATATATATATTAGGTATAGAGAGCAGTTGCGACGACACGTCGGCTGCCGTACTTCGCAACGGCGTCCTCTTGAGCAACGTGACCGCCTCACAGGAGGTGCACAAGGCTTATGGCGGTGTGGTGCCCGAACTGGCTTCGCGCGCCCACCAGCAGAACGTGGTGCCCGTGGTGGACCAGGCGATCAAGCGTGCCGGCATCACCAAGGAACAGCTCACGGCGGTAGCCTTCACCCGCGGTCCCGGACTGATGGGCTCGCTCTTGGTAGGCGTGAGCTTCGCCAAGGGATTCGCCCGCTCGCTGGACATCCCGATGATTGACGTCAACCACCTGCAGGGCCATGTGATGGCACATTTCATCAAGGAGAGCGACGACGACCAGTCGGCACCGCCGTTCCCCTTCATCTGCCTGCTCGTATCGGGTGGCAACTCGCAGATAGTCAAGGTCAACGCCTACAATGACATGGAGGTCTTGGGACAGACGATAGACGATGCCGCTGGTGAGGCAATCGACAAGTGCGCCAAGGTACTGGATTGGGGCTATCCCGGAGGACCCGTGGTAGACAAGTATGCGCGCCAGGGGACCCCCCGCACCTTCACCTTCGCCGAGCCCCACATCCCCGGCATGAACTACAGTTTCTCGGGCTTCAAGACCAGCTTCCTCTACAGTCTTCGCAAGTGGGTGGCAGAGGACCCTGGCTTCATCGAGAACAACAAGTACGACCTGGCGGCGAGCATCGAGTTCACCATCGTCGACATTTTGATGAAGAAGCTGCGCATGGCGGTGAAGCAGACGGGCATCAAGCACGTGGCAGTGGCAGGTGGTGTCTCTGCCAACAACGGCCTGCGCAACGCCTTCCACGAGCATGCCAGGAAGTATGGCTGGACCATCTATATCCCGAAGTTCAGCTACACCACCGACAACGCCGCCATGATAGGCTGCGTGGGCACCTTCAAGTACCGTGACGGCGACTTCGCCACCATCGACCTCCCGGCATACAGCAAGGTAACGTTCAAATAGCCAGAAATTAAACATTCAACATTTAATATTCAACATTGTAACAAATGGAATTCGAAAGCAAGATTTTAAGTAAGGGAATACAGGAAATCCTTTATGATACAGACAAAACCCTCGGCACTGCCGAGAGCTGCACGGGCGGCCGCATCGCCGAGTCAATCATCGCCTTGCCCGGTGCATCCAACTACTTCAAGGGCGGCATCGTCTCCTACACCAACGAGGTAAAGGAGCACCTGCTCCAGGTGAGCCACGAGGTGCTGGAGGAGCAAACCGCAGTATGTGAGGAGGTAGCAAGGGAGATGGTGCTGGGCGCCATCGAGACCCTGAAGGTGGACTATGCCATCTCCGCCACCGGCGTGGCAGGTCCCACAGGCGGCACCCCCGCCATCCCCGTGGGAACCATATGGATAGGCTACGGCAGCAAGGACGACGTGAGGACCGTGAAGCTCAGCGAAGACTACGGTCGCGACATCAATCTCGCCATCGCCACCAACACCGCCCTGAAGTCGATGCTGGCGTTCCTGCAGGAGCATTCCGGAGAGCTGAAGAGGGAAGAGACAGAGAAGTAATGACTTCCGGGGATAGCTGAATTGAAAAAAAAACTTAAAAGACGCGATTCTTTTGGATATTCCTTTGCATATTCGGGAATTATTTGTAATTTTGCACCCTGTTTGGAATAGGTATCAATTAACGAATTAGAAAATTAAAGATAGAAATGTCTA